>CACZPI010000001.1 GCA_902783005.1 uncultured Ruminococcus sp.
ATGACTGCACCTTCCAGCTCTGCGCCGCCGTTGGTCGCATCCTTCTTGCTGATCGTTGCGGTAATGACATTATCAGTCAGTACCAGACCGGTCTTGCCTGCGGTGTTGACGGTAATGCTGCCGTCTGTGCCGACTGTGAAGTCAATTGCTGTGTCGGTCGTGTAGCCAAGCGGTGCGGTGTCTTCGGTCAAAGTGTATTCGCCTGCCGGCAGATAGGACAGAACTGTCTCATCCTTGCCGGAGGTGAAGGTCACGGAATGCTTTGCGGAATCGTAATTCACTGTAACATCTGCCGTGCCCTGCTTGCCGGTGACCTTCGACAGGTCTGCGCCGGTCTTCGAAGTCACAGTGATGACTGCACCTTCCAGCTCTGCGCTGCCGTTGGTCGCATCCTTCTTGCTGATCGTTGCGGTGATCGTGTTATCCGTCAGGACAACCGTACCGTCCGCAATCGTCTGCAGGGATTTCAGCGTACCGTCATCGTTCTTTGTGTAGGTTCCGATTACCTTGCCGTCTGCAATTCTGACATACACATCCGTCACGACTGCATAGCCGTCGGGAGCTGCTGTCTCGTGCAGGAGGTACCAGCCGTCTGCAAGATCCTTGATGATGTGCGGATTGAGTTTCTCTGTTTCAGTGTCCTTGCCGTCGCTGCCGGATGTCCAGCTCTGCTTTGCAAAGGCCTCATCCGTCGTGCCGGCAGTCAGAACGCCTTCTGCTTCGGTGACATTGACCTTGGTGAATTCGATCGCGGCACCTTCCAGCTCTTCGCCGCCCATATCCTGCTTGGATACTGTCAGCGTGGCAAGCGGTGCATCCAGAACGACGATCCTGCCGTCCTCGTCGATGAAATATTCGCCGTTGGTCGCAGCCTCGACAAGCTGTGCCACTCCGTTTTTGATCGTGAAATCAAATGCACTCTCAACGGTCTTGTCATAGCCCTTCGGTGCATTCGTCTCCTGCAGAGAATAGGTATTGCCCTCTGTCAGTCCTTCGATCTTGGTGGCGTTGCCCTTGAAGGTGTACGAACCGTCTTCATTCAGATCCTTCTCCGTCAGGGTCTTGCCCTTGTCATTGGTGTCGTTCTCATTGTAGATCGTAATGCCGACCAGGGAATCATCCGTGGTCTTTGCCGTCAGCTTGAATGTAGCTGCATTCTCGGTGCCGTCGGCATTCGCAGCAATTTCCTTGCCGGTCGGATTCTTCCCGTCCTCTGTCGGGACAAGCTCCTGCTTGCTGACATGGACAACGGTTCTGCTGTCACCGATCGTCAGCTTGTTCTCGGCTGTATCAATTGCGGTCTTTTCCGTAAAGGTATCGCCGCTTGTCACAGCCTTGATCGAATCATTGACGAGCTTACCGCTGCCATCCACATCAAATGTGAAGGTGGATTCCACTGTGTAGCCCTTCGGTGCAGCCGTTTCCTTGAGCGTGTAGGTACCCGCATTCAGGCTGTTGAAGGTCGCGTTGCCGCCGGTGAAATACAGCTTGCCGCCGCAAATCACGGGCTCTGTCAGTTCGCTTGCCGTTGTCGGTGCTTTACTTGCCGCCGTCGGCTTCTTGGTTGCACGTACATCGGTGATCGTTTCCTTGTCGTAGTCCACACGAATGGCGATCTCTGTGCCGTCATTCAGGGTGACGATATAGATACCGTCGTACAGGCCGTCGATCATAACATTGCCTGTCAGACCGTTTGCCTTTGTGAAGGTCTTGACGTAATCCACCTGTGTGGGCGTTGCATTGAGCGGTCTGAGCGTTTCGCCCGTACCGACGGACACGCCGTTGAAGGTGTTGCCGCGGATCTCGGTGATGAAACGGTCGCCAAGCTCCAGCTTGATCCACTTGACATAGGAGGCGCCGCCGTCTGCCTGCTCGGTTTCATCCTTGGCAGAGGTATAGTTGATCTCTGCCGGGAATCCGATATTGCTCAGATCCACGCCTGTACCCGGTGTCAGCTCGAATAGTGCGCCTTTGACCGGCTCACCGCCAAGGTCGCTCTTGCTGAAGGTGAC
Source organism: uncultured Ruminococcus sp. (assembly GCA_902783005.1). Taxonomy (GTDB): domain Bacteria; phylum Bacillota; class Clostridia; order Oscillospirales; family Ruminococcaceae; genus UBA3855. The sequence goes on from CACZPI010000001.1 coordinate 2,013, forward strand.
GGGCTGGATGGTGTTGCTGACGGTCAGCTGACCGTAGGTTACACCTGCATCATTACCCTCGGACACTGTCAGCTGTCCGCTTTCATCGCGGGAAACTGTGAAATTCTTCGGTGCTGCCGTGATGAAGCCCAACGGTGCTTCGAGCTCTTCGATGGTATAGGTGCCCTCCGGCAGATTGTTGAAGATGACTGCGGAACCGGTGGAATACCACACATACTCCGTGCCCGCGGATTCGTTGGGAATGATCGTTTCCTTGATTCGGTAGTTCTCGTTGTAGATGCGCGTGTTGATGCGTCCGTGGCCGTCTGCGGTAAAGAACTGGTTGTCATGCGCCAGAACATTTGCCGCATCAAAATCAATGGCATCCGTTCCGCCCTTTGCTACACCCGTCAGTCTGAGCTTCGCACCGGGTACCGGTGTGTCGCTGTCGCCCTGCGGCTGCGTCTTACGGATGGAAACGGAGAAGATCTTGTCTACGGCCGTAACAACGGAACCTTCTGCGGATACATCATCGTTTGCCTCATTCAGGGTAACCCTTCCGTTTTCAATATTCAGAGTTGCCTTAGAGAAGCGCTGGTAACCGGGAACGCCCGTATCCTCCTCCAGGCTGTATGTGCCGTCCGGAAGATTCTCAAATACGAAGTCACTCTCTGTCGTTACCCATTCGATCGTGCTGCCGGATTTGGTAAACTGCTGACCGTTCTTCTCCGTCACGTTGATCTCTTCCAGAGAAACAGGAGCCGTCAGGATCATCTTAGCGCCGGCAACAGGCTTTGCATCCGGTTCTGTACGGTAGCTGGCGTCTGTAACCTCACTCAGCTTCAAGAAGTCATCGACCTTGCGGAAGGTCACCGCGGCTTCCATCTTGTTGCCAAGCGTAAGGGACATCTTGTCATCGGAAACCTGCATGTATATGCTGGTATCTGTTCCCCATGTCGTCACTTCATTGATGTACTGGACGGTCAGCGTGGTATTTTCTGTCGGTTCACTCACACCGATCTGCGAGTAATAACCCGCCTTGCCGAGATCATACATCAAGTCGCTGCGGCTGATTTTGTATTCGGAAACGCCTTCGGCGCTCTTGAGTGTATTCCTATTTCCGCCCCAGTTTTTGCCTTCGGTCTCAATGATTTCAAAATACTTACACGAACCTTTGTCCAGAGTCAGGACAAGGTGCGTATATTCTCCGAAGCTCTGAACAGTCGACTGGAAATCTGCATTGTCAGTCTGGAATCCGTTCCAGACCCCCTGCGTAACCGAATATGTCTTTGCAACGACTTCGCTAACTGCCGTTGAGGGCTCACCGCAAAGGGCGATCTGGCCGCCTTCTACTGCGAACCACTGCTTATCCTGCAGTGTCACATAACCGGAGGGAGCTTCGGTCTCCAGGAGGTAATAATGTCCGTCCTTGAGCTTGCCCCTGTCGACATAGCTTGCATCCTCGAACGTGATCGTTGCGAGGTTGGCCATGGATTCGCCGGTGCTGCTCTCGGTAACGCCGAAAATATTCTTTGCGATCGGTGTATCATTGCCATAGGCATACAGATCTACCTTCGCACCGGCAAGCCCCTGTTCCGTGAGGCCGTTGCTGTAGACTGCCTTATTGATCGTCATGCCGGCATAGTAATCCACCATAGTCAGCACACGTTCTTCAGACTTGACCCAGCTCCATCCGCCGGACATCATATTAAAACCGTCGGAGATATACAGGTCATAGTTATCATCCACATAGAACACGATCGGATCTGCTTCCTTGTAGCCTTCCGGAACTGCGGATTCACGGATCCGATAGAAATTGGCCGGTGTATTGTACCTGCCCAGAGTGCCGCCGGTCAGGATGTCCTTATCAATCGCCCATGTGTTGCTGCAGCCCTGCACGCCGACCTGGTCATACCCAAAGCCGTTTGCCTTTTCCAGCGTCAGCTCCAGCTCATCGCTTCCGATCAGATTGCCGCTGGGATCCACCTTCTTGATGGTCACACCGGCATTGTCGGAGATGGTGTTCTCCCTACCGGCCGGAACAACTGCGGGGAGTACCCAGCCGGAATCGTCATTTTTCACAACCGCATCCGTCAGAGCGGCGGAATCGTTAGAAAGCTTCCAGGTGCTGTCATCCTGCCGCTCCATTACATAGGTGTCGCGTCCAATCTTGCTGGTTTGCTTGATAATCAGGTCTTCATCCGTAGCGAATGTGTATTCCATTGCCGCACCGACCGTTTTCTTTGCCGTCTCTTCTGTCGGCTCAGCACCGGTTGTCTTCGCATAGGAGGTAATGCTGACTGCAACAGGGAGCACCTCATCCCTGGTCTTTTCCGCATCCTTTTCGTAGGTCTCGGTCACATCAAAATAGTACCGTTCATCAGAAATCGTGTACCCATCCGGTGCCTTCACTTCAGCGATGTAGTAGCTGCAAGCTACGTCACCTGCAGCATCCGGTTTGTTGCCGCCGATCGAAAATACGATCTTACCGTCTTCGTCTGTAATCAGCGCATCGACCAGCTCATACTCCGTATCGCCTGCCATCTTCCGGTACAATCCGATCTCCGCACCAGCAAGGGGCTGGTCTCCGAATACCTTGGTCAGGGATACATCATATGTCAGATCCGTTCCCAGCAGGGAGATCGGGCCTGTGAAGGGACGATATCCAAATTCGGTATTACCCTTGAAGCTCTTGGCGATCAGTGCACCCGAAAGATGACCGGTCTTGACATAATCGGATTCGCCATCCGTCACATAGGCATTCGGTGCAAGAAGTGTGCCCTGTGCACATCCGCTGCCATAGATCACTCTGGTAGCATCCGGAAAGTTGTACAGGATCCGGTCTACATCCGGATAGTTATTGTACCAGCCGGAGATCTGGCTTTCAAACCAGTTGAATGCCGTACACGGTTTACCTGTATCTGTCTTGAATGCATCTCTGAATGCATCCGCCTTATCACCGGTTACAGATCTCAGAGTACCATAGTTCACGCCCTTGTTCTCGCCCCAGTCATCGCTGTAATCCTGGGCAAATTCAACAGTAACACCAGAGAGATCGAGCGCTTCACCATTTTTGTTGGTATAATAGCCCTTCGAGATGCTCTGCCCGTTGATCAGCGTAAACCGGTCAGCGTTGTCACCCGTGATCGGGTTCAGAACGACCTTCTCACCCTCAACCGTAATGACGATATAAGCATCCTCCGGAACTTTCTCAAAGTCAAATATCTGACATTTGGAAATCTCATTCCATTCATCTGCGGTAAGATGCAGATATACAACGTTGCCGCTGGTTTTTTCACAATTGAATACAACCTTGCCTTTGACGCCCGTGGTTCCGAACGAGCCCTTCATGGTTCCGTAGTTCTGATCGCCGGCCTGTGCAAAGTAAGGGATTATGATCCAATCATTGATCTGTGAAGTATCGATCGTGAAATCAGATTTCTTCTCTGCCAGTGCAGCACTGCGTTCACGCAGCAACTTGAAGGTACTGCCATCACCATCGTCGGAAAAATCAATCAGCGGGGTTTGTGACTGATAGAACTGGTTGATTTGCTCTGTCGTATAATTTGAACGAATATATTCGGAACCTTCCCTCGTCTGTACAGCAATCTGCTTGTTTGCACGGGTCTTACTGTAAGCCTTGGTGTAGTGCGCCGCAACGCTGCCCTCTTCGTGAGAATAGTAATAAAGTCCGTTCAGATTCACCTGTTTGAAGGTCGTACTGGGCTGGCCGTCCCAGATGATATGGGCAAAGTCGTCATTTTCCACCAGATCCTCCAGCGGGATCAGGGAAATATAATCGCCCTTGCCGACCTCATATTCCCAACCGCAGTTGAAGCTTCCGCCCAGTGCCATACGGCCTTCTGTATCGGCACCGTTCACGGTCATATCATCCTGGATAAATACGCTGAACATAGAAGCGACGCCCAATAAATAATCCTTATTATACTGAGCCGTTACCGCATCCACCGTATCAAGCCCGGAATAGGCTCTTACTTGCGGATCCTTCGGCGCATTGCCTGCAAGAAGCACTACATCTGCAATATCGTCCTTTTCTCCAAGGTTTGTCGCCGCGCCGGCGCTGAGCATCTCTCCCGGCGTAAATCCGGCAGGGAGCATAGACGAAACCGCCAGAAGCGCCGAGGTCACACTGCTCAGCAGGCGTTTTGCCATCGTTTTTCGTTTTTTCATATTGTCTCACCCCTTCATCATGATAAAGCGTTTCAGAAAGTGTACAAATAGTACAATTACAGTATACCATAGTTTCCCAGCAATCACAAGTAAAAATCCGGACGAGTTGTTCACATCATGTAAATTATTTTGTCGCGAATTTGTATATTTTGCACAGCTTTTTTTGCTTAATCGTTTTCGATTTACTTTCTGTATATCGTCCTCTCTCCATTTATACTAATAAAGTTTATTCTGTTAATCAATACACATTTTGACAAATAAAAAAGCTCTCCCCGCAGCGCGGGGAGAGGGATTCGGTCATAGCTATACAGATCCTCAGTGCAGTGCCAGCTTCTTCAGGAGCGCCAGATCAAAGATGTCCACCGCTCCGTCTGCATTGAGATCCGCGGCGGCCGCCTGCTCTGCCGTCAAGGGCTGGAGATTCAGCAGATGCTTCTGGAGGGCGATGATGTCCACCACATTCACAGAACCGTCCTGCACAATATCACCGCGCACAGCAGGCTGTGTTTCCGTCGTGGAGGTGGTCGTTTCGGTCGCTGCTGCGGTGGTTGCCGTTGTGACCGTTGTGGAAGTGGTGGTGTTCGTGGTTGTTGTGGTGGTGGGATTCGTCGTGGTCGTTGTGGCAGTCGTTGTTGTCGTTGTGGTGGTCGTAGTCGTTGTGGTCGTGGTGGCGGAGGTGGTGGTCTCGGTCGTCAGGTTCCACTTCTGGCAGGCATTGCCGTTGGCAGACCACTGCTGGACATTGGCACCGTGATCCAGGCTGGCCGCGGCGACCTCTACAAGCGCCTTGTCCGCAGAGGCATGGGTGATGATGCCGTAGGATCCGTCAAGATTCTTCGTGAAGCGGAAGAGCATCGCGCTGTCCTTGGTCGAATAGGTCACAATGTCGATATTGCCGCCGTCTGTGCTGCTTTCTGCCTTCATGACATAGGTCTGATCCTGTGCGCTGCGGATGTAGTAATAATTGCCGGAGCCAAATTCCTTGAGGATCCACTTCTGGCAGTCATAGCCGTTTGCTCCCCACTGCTGGACATTGGTATGATCCGCCATCAGACCGTCAGCGGCATCCATGACCAGACCGGAATGGACATTCGAGAAGGTATACAGCACGCCGGTATCCATGGAAACACCGGGATCCGATACCGGAACGAGCTTCCAGTCCTGGCAGTCTGCGCCGTTGACTGTCCATTCCTGTACATTGGCACCGTAGTCATGGCTGCCGGAAGCGACCTCCACGGCGGACTGCTCCGATGCGACCTTAGTGCGGATCTTGTAGGTGCCGTCTGCATTCTGCGTCAGCATGAATTTCTGATTGTCGGCGCCCTTGTACTGGTAGATGGCAATGTTCGTGCCGTCTGCACTCTTCTTGCCGTCCACATCCAGCACATATGTCCCGCCGTCACCGACACAGGAGGCAATGTAGTAATACCCGTCTCCTGCGCTGTACAGCTTCCAGGTATTCCAGACGCCGGAGCCGTTGGTGCCGTCGCCGTTGGCCTCCCACTGCTGGACATTCGCACTGTTTTCGGCAGCATTGTTGGCTACCTCCAGATACAGGCCGCTGGCAGCATTCTGGATCATGTAGGCCGCGCCTTCGGTAAAGGATGCCGCTGTGTAGGTATCGGTCTGGCTGGACGAGCCGCCGCCGGAGGTATTCGGAATGGAAGGGCTGGCCTTCTGGGTCACGCCGGAGGAGAAATGATAGCCGATGCTCTTATAGGTGCCCTTTGTCTCGGCAAAGCCGCCGAAATTCGGGGAGCCGTCTGCATTTCTGGCCGTCTGGTGGAAGTCATTCCCCATGCCGGAAACACTCAGTGTGGAAAATTCCGAATCCGATACGGAAACAGCCGAACCGGATTTGGCAGCGCTGCCGGAGGCGGTGAAGGATCCATAATAATAGCCGCCGTTATAATACAGTGTATTCTTCATCACGCCCTTGAATTTATCGGTTCCGACCGCAATGCCGGGCGCATTGGTCTTGGTGACCTTGGAGGTATTGAAATAGGAAACAAGCCCTGTCATGGCCGCCGTGCTGTTGCTGCGGTAGACCAGGTAATTGGCCTTGCCCTTGCCGCCGAGGTTGTTGTTGTAGGCGGTGCAGTTGGTCATGTCACCGAATTCCGGGTTGTTGTTGTCCGTGAAGCCGCAGTTGAGATTCTCGAAGGCAAGGCAGTTCTCCACGACATGGCGGGTGCCGACACCGCCGCCGCCGAGCTTGAAGCCGTTTCCGTCGCAGTCGCCGTAGCCCTTGCCGCTCTCCGTATAGCCGTTGCGGAATGCCGCACAGTTGCGGATGGTGACCACGCCGATGGCACCGGTCTCCTCCTTGGCATAGAGATCCCAGCCGTCATCGGAATTGTTGTAGGAAAAGCAGCCGTCAAAGACATTGCCCTGGCCGCAGGTGAGCTTTGCCGCGAAGCCGTCGGCATTCTCCATCGTGGCATCATCGCAGTTGTTCCTGGAGGTGCAGTTCTTGACCAGGTTGTTTGTCGGCCAGTCCGAAATGCTGGCCGCAGCGCTGCGGTAGCGGGAAATTTGCAGGCCGGTGTCCTGGTTCTCGCTGAATACCATGTTTTCAATGATATTGTTGTTGCCTGCCAGGAGCATACCGTTGTCGCCGGCCCGTGTCACGGTAAATCCGTAGAAATGCCAGTAGCTGCCGTCGAGGATAATGCCGTAATTGGAGCTGCCGGTGCTCTCTCCGGAGAAATCAAATGTGACCGCCGCACCGTTATAGGCGGCAATGGTCTTGTACTTGCCGGAGGAGCCGTTGTTGGAATTGTCAATCTTGATGGGGCTGGAGAATTTGTACGTTCCTTCGAGCAGATAGATATATCCGCCGGCGGAAACAGAGCTGATCGCCTTGGCGACCGAGGTCGGACTGGAAACGGACGAACCGTCGCCGCTTCCGTTCGGGGAAGCGTAGATCACGCCGGACGCTGCGGATGCCCTCAGCGGTGCCGGCAGGGCGGATGCGGGCATGAGAGATGCAGCGGCAGCCAGAACGGCGGCAGCGCATCTGCGCGGGAATGATTTCTTCATATGGGTACACCCTTTCTATATATATTACAAACATTATAACAGAATCTTCATAAATTTGCAACCTGTAATATTTAACAAAGATTATACAGATCGCTTGTAGACTATGCACAATGCTTTCCGAAACCTGCGAAAGGTATGCTCCGTGCGGGCTTTGCGGCACCGGAATTTCAAAAAAAGCCCTTGCATGATCCTGTAAAATATGCTATAATGAAATCGCACACATGTCCGGTGCCTGCGCCGCACCGGAAATTCGCTGATTATCCGCACAAAGCACAATTTTGCAACCATCGGTCATCTGCACGCCGGGTTGCAAAAAAGGATTTATCAAGGAGGAATTTGAAATGAAAAAAGCAATGAAGCTCGCAGCGCTGATTTCCGCTGCCGCCATGATGTCCGGCATGCTGCTGCCGCTGCCTGTCAGCATGGAGATCCCTGCTGCGATCACAGCGAGCGCCGAGGATGACGAGGAATATACCGAGGGTTCGATCAGTTCTCTGTATTATGCCAAGTACTCCGATCATGTGGCGATCACCGGCTTCGAGTCGGACAAGTCTACCTTCGAGATCCCGGAGACGATCGAGGGACTTCCGGTCACCTGCATTGATACAGGCGCCTTCGCCAGCAGCAAGCTGACGGGCATTACGATTCCGAAAACCGTCACAACGATCAAGGAATGGGCGTTTTCCACATGTCTCGATCTCAAGTCCATCACCCTTCCCGACAGCGTGGACTACATCGGTGCCCAGGCATTTGACCTCTGCACATCGCTGAACAATGTGGAGCTCCCGGATCATTTCGTCAGAATCGAAAACGAAGCATTCACCGGCACGCCCTGGATCGAAAGGCTGCGTTCGCAGGATCCCATGGTCATTGTCAACGGCATCCTGCTTGACGGCACAACACTGACAGGAGCTGTGGAGCTCCCGTCCACCGTCAAGTACATCGCAGCCGGTGCATTCTACAAGAATGACAAGCTCACCTCCGTGGTCATTCCGGCAGCCGTGAAGGAGGTTCCGGACAGCACATTCTTTATGTGTGAGAATCTCACCTCCGTGGAAATGGAGGGCGTAGAGGTCATTGGCTCCACGGCATTTGCCTATTGTGACAAGCTCACCGACGTCAAGATCAACGGCAAGGCAAAGACGATCGAGCCCCTGGCCTTCATGGACAGCACCGGCACGGCCACGATCACGGTCTACGGCACCGAGGCGGACTGGAAGAGCGTGGATATTCAGGATGAGAGCGAATTTCTTACAAAGGCAAAATACGTCTTTGATCCGAGCCACACCGTACCGGAGGACAAGCCGGTCATCGGTGATGTAAACGGCGACGGCGCATTCAGCGTGCTCGATGTTGTGGCATTCCAGAAATGGCTTGCCGTGGTGCCGGGGGCAACGCTGAAGGATGCACAGGCAGGCGACCTCGACAAGAACGGCGTGCTCGACATCTTTGACCTCGCCCTGATGAAGCACGCGCTGCACAGGTAAGCAGGTATTTTTCCAGAGAAAACAGAATGCGCTGTCCCGTATTTCCGGGGCAGCGCATTGTTCATGCATTCTTTGCGGATTCAAACAGCGTTTGCATATGGCTGTCAAGTGCCGTCAGGCTCCGGATGATGAAATCCTCCGGCTCCTGAAAATCATTCAGCACCCATCTGGAGATCACGGACAGGCATCCCTGGGCGTGGTAGCAGCACAGGTAGGACAGCCGCTGGTCGGTGATCGTCAGTCCGTGCTTCTCACTCTGGATCTTGAGAAATACGCCTTCGAGGAGCTTGCTCAGCTTGCTGCGAAGCTGCCCGGTCGCATTCGGGCTGCAGATCATCCGGAAGATCTTGCGGTGCTCCGAGATGTACCCCACCAGATTGGAAAAGATCTCGCTGTCCGGCTGCTGCTCAAGCTCGAGCATCAGCATGCCGAAATCGACAAGACATTCCGATTCGATCTTGTCGTAGAGATCATATACATCCAGATAATGCTTGTAAAATGTCACGCGGTTCACATCAGCCTTGTCCGCGATCTGCTGCACGGTCACCTTGTGCAGCTCATGATCCGTCAGCAGCTCCGCAAGCGCATCGCACAATGCCCTCCGGGTCTTCAGCGTGCGGCGGTCTGTTGTTTTCTTTTCTGCCATCACATGCCACCCCTTTTGCAGATATTACACTCATTATAACACGCTTACCGCGCCGTGTCAAGGCAGAAGGTGTCAGGAAATACTCCCGTTTTCCATATGCAGGACATGCGTGCAGCAGCGGTCGATCAGCTCCATATCATGCGTGACGATCAGCACCGTGACCTCACTGCCCGGCATTTGCAGAAGTGCCGCGGTATTCACCATGCTTCTGAAATCAAGCCCGCTGGTCGGTTCGTCAAATACCAGCAGCCGCTTCCCGGCGAGCAGTGCAGAGGCAATTGCCGTGCGCTGCTTCTGGCCGCCTGACAGGGACATGGGATGGCGTTCCTGAAATTCGGCGATCTCCAGCTTTTCCAGAAGTGCCTTCGCCTCCTGCTGACGGTCATCATCCGCCCCAAGCATGACCTCCTCGAGCACCGTCTCCGCAAACAACTGGTGGTTGACGTCCTGCATCACCATGTAGGACAGCCGCTGCATGTCCTTCGGGCGGCAGCACTTCCCGTCCATCCGGATGCGCCCGGAAAAGCCCTTCTGCAAGCCGCACAGGCATCTCATAAAGGTGGATTTTCCCGCGCCGTTGTGGCCGACCAGCGCAATTACCGCACCTGCCGGGATCTCCAGCCGGTCAATGTCCAGCGCCATGTGTTTGCCGTAGCGGAACCGGAATTCCTCCAGCGTGACAGTGCCGGTTTCCGGAAACGGCCGGATCTGCTGCAAGCCCCTTGGGGCTGCAAGGTAATTGTGCGCCGGACGGAATGCGCGGAGTCCCCTATCCGCAAGCTGCTGCGGCGTCAGCGAGAAAAAGACATTGCCGGGATATTCCGCCGCGATCCTCCCGCCGTCCATCAAAACTGCCCTGTCACACAATCCCTCCAGCCAGCCCAGACGATGCTCGGCAATGACCACGGTCTTCCCCTGGCGCTTCCAGGCGGCAATGATCCCGCGCAGCCCTTCAATGGCGTCTAAATCCAGATTCGAGGTCGGCTCGTCGAGCACGATCAGCTCCGGCAGCATTGCCGCCACGCCTGCACAGGCGATCTTCTGCTTTTCGCCGCCGGACAGCTTGAAAATACTCCTGTCCATCAGACTTTGTATCTGCATTTCCGCCACGGTTCGGCTGATCCGGCTTCGGATCTCAGTCTCGGGCAGCCCCATATTCTCGCATCCGAACGCGATTTCCGCCGTGGTATCCACGCAGAAAAACTGACTTCGCGGATTCTGGAACACGCTCCCGACGATCCCCGCCAGATCCTCAATGGCCGTTTCCCGGATCTCCCGGCCGGCAACCGTGACACTGCCCTCCAGCTCGCCTTCATAATAATGCGGTATCAACCCGTTAAGCAGCCTTGTGACCGTGGTCTTGCCGCAGCCGGAACTTCCGCAGAGCAGCACGCATTCTCCCTGCCCGATCTCAAGATCAAGCCCGTCAAGCGCTCCGGCATCTGCATTTGCATAGCGAAATGTCACATGGTTCAGAATTGCCGCCGTTTTCATTGTATCACCCCGATCATTCCAAGCCCCCACAGCACATACAGCGATGCTGCCGGCAGAAGCACCGCAGCATCCTGGATATGGAAGCCGATTTTACAGATATTCGTCCGCCGCACCTTTGTCCCGAGTCCCCTTGTCAGCGCTGCCGCCGAAAGCTCGCTGCCGATATTTACCGAACAGACCATCAGCGGTACAAGGCGGTATTCGATCAGCCTGCCGGCACGCCGGCCGCCGATGCGGATGTCCCGCATCCGCATTGCCGTATTGATCGCTGCAAATTCTTCAAGCACGGTCGGGAAAAACCGGAACATGACCGACAGCGGGATCGTGATCTGCTGCGGCACATGCATCCGGTGCATTGCGGCAATGAATTCGCTGACAGTCGTCGTGGAAAGCAGATAGCCTCCCATGACCAGCCCCGGCATCAGCCGCACGAAGGCCATGCAGCAGATCCCGGACACACTCAATGCCGCACCCGTCAGATGCGGCAGAAGAAGGCTTTGCGCAGTTCTGACCGCCGCATAGATGCCCCCGGTCAGAGCCGCCTTCCGGTACTGCCCGGCCGTGAGCAGAAGCAGCATCGGCAGCACGCTGACTGCCGTTGTCATCAGGCGCACCGCTGCAATGCCGCTTCCTGTCCCGCCGAGCGCAAATATCACAAGGGTCAGCATCACCGCGAGCTTTGTCCTCGGATCGAGGACAATGCCGCGGTTTTCAATCTCTGCTGTAAACAAGCCTGCCATCTTACAGTCTCCATGAAGCAGCTTCCTGTCTGCTTTCCACAAAGCGCCGGTAAATGCCGTCCTCCTGCATCAGCGTTTCATGATTGCCCTGCTGTGCGATCCTGCCGTTTGCAATGACAAGGATCTGGTCGGCATCCCGCACGGTCTTCAGCCGGTGTGCGATCATAATGATCGTCTTTTCCTTCGTCAGTGCTTCGATGGCCTGCATCAGCTCCGCCTCGTTTTCCGGATCGACATTGGCGGTCGCTTCATCGAGTACGATGACCGGCGCATCCTTCATGATGGCGCGTGCGATCGAAATGCGCTGCTTTTCACCGCCCGAAAGGCTCGCGCCGCCCTCACCGATCACCGTTTCATAGCCATCCGGGAGCTGCATGATGAAATCGTGGCAGCATGCCTTCTTGGCCGCTTCGATCACCTGTTCCATCGGTGCATCCGGCTGGCCGAAGCGGATGTTATTGGCGATCGTGTCCGCAAAGAGATAGACCCGCTGGAAAACAAAGCTGTAATTGCGCATCAGGGCATCCATGCTGTATTCGCGCACATCCGTACCGCCAAGCGTGACTTTGCCCGCATCTACATCCCAGAAGCGCGACAGCAGCGAGGTCAGGGTCGTCTTGCCGCCGCCGGACGGGCCAACGATCGCGGTCGTGGTATGCTCCGGGATCCGCAGGGAAATGCCGTCAATGATCCGTCGCTTCTCATAGGCAAAGCTGATGTCCTCCGCTGCAATATCAACATGTGCCGGTTGCAGATCCTTCCCCGTAATATCCATCTGCGGCGTCGCCAGGATCTCCTGCGCCTGCCGGACACTGACGTCCACTGTGCGCAGCAGCGCGGAATATTTCCCGGCATTGTCAAGCTGGGCATAGATCAGGTAGGAGCTGACGATCATGATGACGGCAGTCATCAGATCCATGCTGCCTGCGATATGCAGCAGAACCGATACCAGCACGATCACCGTTCCGAGCGCCTTGAGCCAGAAGCTCTGGAGCGTCATGAACGGAATGAGCCGGAGCTCCATCGCGGAATTGGCATGCTCATTCTCATCAATCGCCGTGTTGAGGTCGCGGCTCCGCTTTCCCGTCAGCCGGAATGTTCGCACCTCGAAAATGCCCTGGATGTATTCAATGACCTTGGCAACAAGAGCGGCGTCCTTCTCCTGCTTCTGCTTTGCCATGGAGGCAGATGCCTGCATCATGCCGCTGTTGACGGCAAAGAACACCACAAGCCCGCCGCAGAGGATCAGTCCGATCCGCCAGTCAAAGCACAGGATCATCACGGTGATGACTGCCGTTGTCAGCAGTCCGGAGCAAACGATCATGACTACGCGCGTCGCTACATTTTCGAGATTCTGCATGGTATTCGTGGTCACGGACATGATCCGGCCGAGGCTGTTTTCATTGTAATAGCCCATCGGCAGGTAGCGCAGATGCTCCGCAAGCTGCATCCGCTTGTTGGCGCATGTGCTGTAGCCGCCTTCCGTCTGGAGCATGGTCGCCTTTGCCTTGAAGGTACCCGAGCCGATGATGCTTACGACCATGATGCCAAGGCAGGTCAGGCAGGTTTTCGCCGTGACATTCTGTGCAAGGAGCGCCGTCACCATGCAGGCGATCGCCGGGATCTTCAGCGCTTCAAACACTGCCTGCAGCAAGCTCAGGAAAATAGAACTGTAAAATCGCTTTCTGTCCTGTGCATCGCAGAAATCAAAGAAGTTTTTCAGGATCTTAAACATCGTCCTCACCATCCTTTGCCGAAATATGCGCTGCCCACATCGCACTGTACAAGCCGCCCTTTCCGAGCAGCTCCGCATGGGTTCCCTGTTCCGCAATATTGCCGTCCTTGATGACATACAGCCGGTCGGCATGCATGACAGTCGAAAGCCTGTGCGCGATCACGATGAGCGTTTTCCCCGCAACGAGTCTGGCGACGCTGCGCTGGATGACGGCTTCATTTTCAGGATCGGTGTAGGCGGTCGCTTCGTCGAGAATGATGATCTCCGCATTTTTCAGCATCGCCCTGGCAATGGCAATGCGCTGGCGCTCGCCGCCGGAGAGATGGCCGCCCGAGGTGCCGACAACGGTATCATAGCCGTTTTCCAGTCCCATGATAAAGTCATGGCAGCCGCATCGCTTTGCTGCCGCCTCGACCTCGGCATCGGTCGCATGCGGATCGCCAAGGCGGATATTCTCGCGGACGGAGAGATCAAAAAGGTAATTTTCCTGTGAAACATAGGCAATTTTCTGATTGTAAACATCCAGCGGGATCTCCCGGATATTCACGCCGCCCAGCGAAATGCTGCCGCTGTCAGCATCCCAGAGGCTTGCGATCAGTCTTGCAACTGTGGATTTGCCGCTGCCGGAGGGGCCGACAAGCGCGATGAATTCTCCCTTCCGGATCGTCATGGAAATGCCGTGCAGCACCTCCTGGCCGGCATAGCCGAAATGCACATTCTCCAGGACAATATCGCCGCCGCTGCTTGTCCCGGTCATGGTTTCCGGACGCACCATTTCGGGCGCGTCAAGAATATTCCTGACCTCCGTCACGATGGTATCCATCTGTGCAATATCATCGGAATAGCTCATCACGCCGATGAGCGGTTCGATCAGCCCGACCGTGAGAATGATGACCGTGATGAAATCCGCAGCGCTGATCGTGCCGTGCATCGCCATGATGCCGCCGATGGGCAGCACGGAGAGCATGGTCGCCGGCATGATACACATGGCAAAGGTCATGTACACATTGCATTTGCGCATCCAGTCCACGAAGCTCGCGGCGCTTTCCTTCGCTGCGGCTGCAAATTTCTCATAGCTCGACTGCGACTTGCCGAAGACCTTGATGACCTCGATGCCGTTGATGTATTCCGTGGTGACGGCATTGAGTGCCTTGGTCGCACGGACAGTCCTGCCGTAATTCTCCTCGTAGCCGAACATCATCAGCGCATAGCAGGCAACTCCGAGCGGAACGGTGATGAGCGCTGCCAGTCCGAGCTTCCAGTTGATGACAAATGCGCAGACAAGAATGATGATCGGCGCACCAATGCCGGTCGTAAATTCCGGGAGAATATGTGCGAGTGTCGTTTCAATGCTGTCGATGCGCTCGACGATCGTGCTTTTGAGCGCACCGGACGGCTGGCTGATGACATCACCGAGGGGCATTCTGGCGAGCTTGTCGAGTGCCTTTTTGCGGATCACCGCAAGCGTGTGGAATGTGGCAAGATGTGAATTCGCCGTGGAAAGCGCATGGAACAGAGCATGCCCCAGCCAGAGCACCAGAATGATAACGCAATTTTGGATATAGGCGCTCTTGTCCGTGCTGCCTGCCAGCAGATCTCCGACGATCCTTGCGATAAAATAGTACGGCACAATGCCGCACAGCATACTGAACAATGCCAGTATCACGCTTGCAATGAATTTTCCCTTCCGCTCTCCGGACTGCCGCAGCAGCCATCCGAAGGAGCCGTGCTGATCCTTTCCCATTACTGATCCTCCTGTCTGTTCCGGTAATTCTGCGGCGTCACACCCATGACATCCCGGAATGCCGCCGAAAATTTCGATGCATTGTCGTAGCCGAGCCGCTGCGCGATCTCCGAAATATTCCGTCCCTTTTCCGAGATCAGCATGGCGGCGGCGGCTTTCATTTTATAGTTTCTGCAATACTGGTAGATCGGTGCGCCGTACACCGCACGGAATACCTTGCGCAGTGTGGCCGGGGGCATGCCGGAGCGCTCCGACAATTCCCCGACCGTGAATGATTTTTCCAGATCGCCGGTGATGAGTGCATGGATCTCCTTGATCCTGTCGGTCTGACTGGCTGGCAGATACACGCATTGCTCCGCAAACTGTGCCGGATCCATGGTGCCGAGCAGCAAAAGCAGCTCCAGGATCTTGACGCGGAAATAGCTGATCCGGATGCTCTTGGGGGCGTGATACAGCTGCGAAAAGAGCAGATTGAGCGATTCGTCCGAGCGGATCAGGAATTCCTTTCCCTTCGGGCAGAATGCTTCACCAATTGCATCAAGGTCAACGGAAACGGCAGGCATTTCCCGGCGCAGGGATTCCTGTGCCGCACCCTGCACGAATCCGACCGAGATGCCGTGATAATGCGACAGCGGCAGCTCCACGGTGCCTTCATGATGGATCCTGCGGTCAATGCGCAGATCACCCGCTTCCATATAGTACCGCCCGCCGAATGCATTTTCGTGTTCGATGCGTCCCTCCCGGCAGTGGTCAATGCAAAGCACGGTTTCGGTATTCCGGTATTCCGAAACGCAGCTTTTCAGATGAAAGTCATTGTACATCAGATAGATGCCGTCAAATACCCGGTACATCGTCATGAAGCCCTCGCCGGAGCCGTCATCGAGCCGCAGCACCCGGCATTCTCCCTCCGCTGCGACCTCATGGACATTTGAGCCGAATCCGGCCTTGTCGAGCGAACCGAACAGATCGTGCCTCACGCAATGCCCGCCTTCTCAAAGTGCTTCTTCAGCAGCGCCCTGCCCAGCAGCCCGCCGATCACACCGCAGACAAATGCGGCCGCAAACATCACCGGGCACATCCATACCGGCATCAGCCTGTTCACGGTATCAATGTAGTCCTGTCCGAAATTCTGACGCGATGCCCAGTACTGCTCGGCCGCAAAGAACAGCGGCAGATAATTCGCAGCGACCCACAGGCTGAATACGCCGTTGGTAATGACCGCCTTTGCGGCACTCTGATAATTTCCGCTCCGGTAGACAAGCTCCGCCAGCAGGCCGCTGACCACCGATACCGCCAGCGGCGGCCAGCTCATGCCGGTCAGCAGCATCATCAGACCCATAATGACACTCATAATCCAGATCATGCCGAATTTCTTCACCCGCGTCAGGAACAGCATGAACGGGATGCCGCCGAGGATCGGAACGATCACCGCCAGCAGCGGCAGGAAGACCGGGATGAATCCCAGCATTGCCACGATGAACACGATCACAAAATAGATCGCAGAAAAGATGCCGATGTGAATTAGATCTTTGCCTTTCATAGTTACCTCCGTCGGTTAGCACACGCTAACCATCATGCAAAAAATTTGGGTTCTGCTGCCAGAACCATTGTCCATTATAGCACAGCACCGGCACGGTTTCCACTCCATTTTGTTCCGGCTGCTCCATTGTGGCAACTATTTTCTGCTTCGGGTGCAAGCCGCCGGAAACGCCCGAAAGCCCCCTCCCGGCAAGCGGAGAGGGGGCAGGGGGAAGGGGTTGCATCGCGTCAGCAGCAGCCACCGCCGCAGATGTTGCTCAGAAGCGCACAAAGTGCCTGGAACCAGTTATTGCAGCACATCCTCCATACCTCCTTTCCTGTGGGATAAGTCTATTATAGCATGGATTTTGCGTCGATGCAATGCAAAAATGCTGGATATACAGGGATTTTCCGGCAATTATCCGCCTTTTGGAAGTGGCCGGAGGACAGAGACTTATATTGAATTTCATACATTTTCCCGGCATTCCCCTTGACACCGCACAGAAATGCCGTTATAATAACAATCAGGAGGTGATGGCATGGCAGGACAGGGAAAATCCAGAAAGCGGCTGCTGCTTGAGATCCGCTACCTGCAGGAGGAGACGGCTCCGGATACGCCGATCAATATTGAAGGGCTGCGCAGCTATCTCGGAGAGCTGACGGCGATACGCTCCATTATCTATCAGGATCTGCACGAAATGGAGGAAATGGGATTCGGGATTCGTCACACGAAAAACGGGCATTACTATTATGACCGCCAGAGCTTTACGCAGGGAGAGCTTTCCCTGATGATCGACCTGATCTGCTGCGCTGGGTATCCGGATGCGGAAAGCGCCCGGAATCTGATCCTGCACATCAAGCAGATGGGCAACAACGAGCAGTTTGACAAGCTCACGGAGCAGACCTGGCTCTTTCTGCGCAACAAGGCAGATAATCCGGAATGCATTCCCAGCACCGATCTGATCCACGAGGCCATCCGGGAGGGAAAGCGCATCCGGTTTCAGTATGCACACACCGACAGATTCGGCAATTCGGTGCCGGACAGCACCTATACCCTGTCGCCGTATCAGCTGATCTGGAACAATTCCCGGCTCTACGTCATCGGCGGGTATGAATCGAAAACCGGATTCCAGCTGCGCAGCTTCCGGGTGGACAAGATCTATTCCCCGGAGATGCTGACGGAAAAGCTGCTTCGGCTGCCGCGGGAGCATGCCTTTTACAGCACCCGGCAGCGCGGATTTGATGCGGAGCGTTATCTGCAATCCACCTTCGACATGTTCAATGCCAGAGATGAGCAGCTCACCAGCGTCACGCTCTGCGCGGCCAATTATCTGATCGGTGCGATGACAGATACCTTCGGACAGGAGCTGCAATTGCAGGAATACGATGCGGCGCACATGCAGTTCACGGCAGACATTCAGGTCTCCAATATGTTCTTCGGCTGGCTTGCCCGGTTCACCGCCGATCAGGTACGCATTCTGGCGCCTGCCGGTCTTGCCGCAGACTACCGGGCGCATTTGCAGTTCATTATTGACGGCATCGGAACATGACATCTCTCCAAACAGAAGGCAGGGCAGACCGGTTCTGCCGCGAGGATTTCAACTAAAAGGGAGGTTTTCTTATGATTATGGATATTACCCAGGAATTGTTCTCCTGTCATGTTTACCCCGGGGATCCGCAGCCGGAAATGACCCGGCTGCAGCGCATTGAAAACGGGGATGTCTGCAATCTGACAGCATTTTCCATGTGCGCCCACAACGGCACGCATGTCGATGCACCGTTCCACTTCCTGCAAAACGGCAAGACCATCGGTGAAATGGGACTGACGCCGTTTGTCGGGGGCAGCTATGTTGCAAGACATGAAGGCGATGTGACGGCAGCGGATGCGCAGGCGATCCTGCACCGTGCCCGGAATGCCGGTGCGGACAAACGCATTCTGATCGGCGGGAAGGCCACTGTCACCGCTGACGCGGCACGCATTTTTGCAGAGGCCGGTATTTTGCTCCTCGGCAATGAGAGCCAGACCGTCGGCCCGGAGAATGCCCCGATGGAGGTGCATCTGATTCTGCTCGGCGCACAGGTCGTGCTGCTTGAAGGCATTGTGCTGACCGATGTGGCAGAGGGCGTCTATTTCCTGAGTGCAGCGCCGCTGCATCTCGGCGGCTGTGACGGCGCACCGTGCAGGGCGTATCTGATGCCGCTGCAAAATCCGGAATCATAAAAAAACCGCCCACGATAAATCCCTCTCTCCGTTCCTGCGGAGAGAGGGATTTTCATGGAATGCTGCTATTTTTTTGCAAATTCAAATTTGACCGTCCGGTCTGTCTGATCTATGTACAGCACCGCCGAAAACGGCTTGCCTGCCTTGGAACGAAAGCCCTTGATGAGTCCGGTGCGTCCCTTGGTCAAAAGTGCTTTGACCTGTGCCTGTGTCAGGCGCTTCCGGCAGATCTCGGCAGGAAGCTGAAAGCCGCAGGCTGCATTGGTGCATGCAAAACTGTAGCGGCTTTTTTCCATGTGCGACTGACAGTACGGGCACTGCACCTGCTTTTCCCAGTCGGCGGTGAAATCAAATGTGATCTCACCGGTCTCGCGGTTCAGAAGCAGATACGCGCTGAATTTCTTTCCGGATTTCGCCTTGAATCCCCGGATCAGACCGGAGCGGCCTGTTTGCAGAAGCTGCACGATCGTTTCCTCCGGGAGCCGCACGCCGCAGACATAGGTGCCCATGCGGAAATGACAGGCATTTTCCTCCTTGGCATAGCCGCTGCATTTGCAGACCGTGGCAAGCCGGGTCAGGGGTTTGCCGCAGTGCGGGCAGAACAGCGCTGTCTGTGCGGCGGCGCCGAAATGCTGCTCCGGCGCACCGGCGACCTGTGCGAACCAGTCGCGTGTCGTCTGCGAAATATCGGTAATAAACCGCGCGGGATCCTCTTTTCCGAGAGCGATCCCATTGAGCCGCATCTCCCAGTTACCGGTCATATCCGCCGATTTGACGGCATCCACGGGCAGCGCATCAATGAGAAACATCCCCTTGTCTGTCGGGAAAACCGTCTTTCCTTTGCGCTCGAGATACTTCCGGTCGAATAAGCCTTTCAGAATGGGCGCACGGGTCGCATCCGTGCCGAGTCCCTTTTTCTGCATTTTCATGAGGGTGCGGATCTCCTCATCCTCGATATTCTGTCCGGCAAGCTCCATGGCCGCCAGCAGATCGGCCTCCGTGTAGCGCTTCGGCGGCTCGGTCTCTCCCTCTTTCAGAGAATATGTGCCATGCAGTGTATCGCCCTTCTGCATCGCCGGGAGTGGCGATTTTCCAGGGTTTCTGCCATCGACCGCATACCATCCGGGATCGGCCGTCACCGTACCGGATGCCTTGAATTCCACCTGATTGACGTCGATCAGAACGCTTGTATCCTCCAGCACCGCCTTCGGATAAATGATGCGGATGAGTGACCTTGCCAGCAGGTCGTACAGTGCCTTTTCGTCTGCGGTCAGCCCGTTCAGATTTTGCGGCACATTGACCGTGGGAATGATCGCGGGATGGGAACCAACCTTGCTGTCGTCGAAATGCCGCCGGGTGAATTTCTGCCACTGATTACGCGGAAGGGACAATGCCTGGTATTCCGGCATGTGCAGGAGCTTTGTGATCGTCTGTGCAGCCTCCGGCATCATGGCGGCAGTCAGGTGCTCGGAGGAGGTGCGTGGGTAGGTCATGAGCTTCTTCTCATACAGGCTTTGCATGACCTTGGCAGTCCTGTCTGCATTCCAGCCGAATTTCCGGTTGGCAGCGATCTGCAATTGTGTCGCATTGTACAGCAGCGGCGCGATCTGGGTGCGGCGCTTTGTCTCGATTTCCCTGACGATCCCCGGATGGCCGATGCACTGGGCAAGCAGCTTTTGTGCATCCTCCTGCCTGTCGAATTTCCCGCCGGCATATTCCGCTTCAAACTGCTCGCCGTCTGGTGTGGTAAAATCTCCGACAAGCCTCCAGAAGGGGGCTTTCACGAAATCCCGGATCGCCTTTTCACGCTCCACCACAAGGGCAAGCGTCGGCGTCTGCACCCGGCCGACGGAGAGCAGTTCCTCATTGCCGCCGAATTTTTTCGTTGCCGCAACGGTCAGATTATTGCCGATGAGCCAGTCTGCAATATCTCTTGCACGGCCTGCCGCCTGCAAGTCATTCGGCGTGCCGGGATTCTGCGGAGAAATGGGCTGATCGGGAGCAATCAGATTGGCAAACGCCTTCTGAATTTTCGCATCCGTCAGATCCTCGATCCAAACACGCATGACCGGCGCATGGCAGCCGCATGCCTGATAGACATAGGAAAAGATCAGCTCGCCCTCGCGGTCAGGATCGGTCGCATTGATGACCCAGTCTGCCTCTTTCAGAAAGGAGCGCACGAGCCGGGCACAGGCAACGGTTTCCGGCTTTGCCTCGAGCCGGAACTGTGCCGGGATGCAGGGAAAGACCGACAGATCCCACCGGGCATATTTTGCATCGTAGCTTTTCGCCGGGACAAGCTGCATCAGATGGCCGATGCCATGGCAGAGAACGGCATCCTCTCCGTTGTAGGTGAAACGGTAATAGCCGACACCCGGTTCTCCCCTGAGCGGGATGCGCGTTCCGGCATGCAGGACGCCGGCAATGGTTCTGGCAAGGCTGCCCTTTTCGGCATAGATCACAAGCATGGTATTCTCCCGGGCTTATCCGACATGCGCGTCGTAGAATGCCAGAAATTGTGCAAACAGCTCTGTGTCAAGCATATGACACCACCGGCTCCGGTCAAGATGTGTCCGGATATAGTCGGCTTTATCTGCCTTGAAGCGTTCGCTGTTTCCCTGCGCCTGATAGTCGTAATCCAGCGTTGTCAGCCATTGGTCGAATGCGGCGTTGAATTCGTCGATATAGGATTGATCGTTAAACAGATAATTATGCCCCTTGTCTGTCAGCCGGATAAAGGTAAAACGCGGATCATCCTTGTAGGCAGCATAATACTTGTCAAAGCCGTATTCAATAGGCACCACGCTGTCATCCTCACTGTGTACGGCCATGACAGCGGCATCACTGGCTGCAAAGCCGTCCATTGCCGTATTGGAAGCGTACTTGCCGTAGCGGATCCGTTCATGGATCCGGACAAAGGGCAGCATCGTATAGATGACATTGCCCGCCTGCTGCTTGCCGCCGGCTTCAAACAGATCCGAGGAGCGGTTGCATCCGGCGCATTCGATGACGGCCTTCACCTCGGGATGGTAGGTCAGGACGCTGCACACGCTGTATCCGCCCCAGCTATGTCCGAACAGCATGACCGGCAGATCGGGGAACTCGCCGCTTTCCTCCACAAAGGTAATGGCATGGTCAAGGTCGATCGCGCCCTGCGGGATGCCGCCGACGCCTTCGCCCTCGCTCTTGTCATTGCCGGTGGCATCGTAGGCGAATACATAGTAGCCGTTCTGTGCAAAGAAATCGGCACAGTCCATGTAGGAATTGTGACCGGCGCCCAGACCGTGTGCCAGCACGATGATCCCGCGCTGGTCTTCACCGGCGCTGTACAGATAGCCCTGCAAATGCTGTCCCTTGTCGGAGGTGAAGGTGTATTCCGTGCAGGACAATCCCTCGTAATCCTCCGGATACAGCAGATACGGCTCGTAGCTTTCAAAGCGCTTGTTGAAATTGTCGTTGTAGATGGAAACGGAGAATGCCCACCATCCGGCGACCAGGGCAAGGATGAGACAGCCCAGAACGGGCAGGATGATTTTTTTCACGGATCGTTTCTTGTTCATGTGAATTACCTCTCTGAAACATAATGATGGTTTACCTAAATGATTATACCACACCCGGCCGGATTTGTAAAGTGCGCAGAACCGGAAAACGAATTGACTTCCCGGCGGTTCTGTGATAGAATAGACTTACAAGGCAAATTCAGGACAGGAGGCTTGCATATGCGTTTTTATATGCCGACAAGGCTGTATCAGGAGGAAAACTGCGTGTCCTGCCATGCCGCGGAGCTTGCGGCACTCGGCACACATGCGCTCATCGTCACCGGAAGGCATTCCTCCCGGAAAAACGGCTCTTTAGAGGATGTCATCAGCGCCCTGCAATCACAGCAGACCGAGGTTACGGTCTTTGATGCGGTCGAGGAGAATCCTTCCGTGGAAACGGTCATGAAGGCGCGGGCACTCGGGCTTGCAGAGGGTGCGGATTTTGTCATCGGCATCGGCGGGGGATCCCCGATGGATGCCGCGAAGGCGATTGCGGTGATGCTGGCCGCACCCGACAAAGAATGGGACTATCTCTATGCGTCCTGCCATGCACCCGCCGTTCCGGTCGCGGCTGTCCCGACGACCTGCGGCACCGGCTCGGAGGTCACAGGCGTTGCGGTGCTGACCAGGCATGACCTTGGCACAAAGGTCTCCATGACGCACAGGGTCTTCCCGCATCTGGCGCTTGCGGACGGAAAATATCTCCTGGGAGCGCCGCAGCAGATGCTCGTCAATACCGCGGTGGATGCGCTGTCTCACCTGATCGAGACAGTCATCAATGCCGGCGCGGATGCTTACAGCGATATGACGGCATTTGCAGGGCTTGCCGCGTGGAGGGAATGCAGAGGCGTGCTGGAGGGCACGGCAGCGCTGGATCCGGCATCTGCGCAAGCGCTGATGCATGCCTCGTCACTGGCGGGCATGTCCATTGCGCAGACGGGCACCGGCATCCCGCATGCCCTCAGCTATCTTCTGACGACGCAGGGCGGCATTCCGCACGGTGCGGCAGTCGGGGCATTTCAGGCAAATTTCCTGCGGCATGCGGATGCCGGGCGGCGTGATGCTGTGCTGCGGGCGGCAGGCTTTGCGGATCCGGATGCACTCGGAGGCTGGATCCGGACATTTGCGCCGGTCAGCGTGGATGCAGCGCTGCTGCGGCAGTCGGCGGATGTCGTGCTGCAAAATCCCGCCAAGCTGGCGACCTGCCCCTACCCGGTCAATGCAGGTGTCATGGATGCATTGATCGTGGGCGTCGCAGAAGGAGCAGGCGTATGACAGAACAGGAATTCCGCTCCCTGCGCATCGGGCTGGTAGCCATGCCGCTGTTTTCGGAGTTCAAGTATGACCGTGAGGAATATTATGAGCTTTTCGGCTTTGAAGAAAATGAGGGCTACTGGCGTGCGAGGCGCATTGGCAATGGCGAATACAAAGAGGCACGCATTGACAGCGTGACGTATCGCTGGTGGAGGATCGTCGGGAAAATGAAGAACATTCCATAACAATGCCCCCTTCCTGCATAGATACAGGAAGGGGGCATTGCATTACCAGATCAACGGAATCAGTCTGTACCGAACCTTCTGGCAGTAGGCCGCATAGCCCTCGAGGCCTTCGGTCAGGACGGTTTCTTCATTGCGGATGCGTCTGACGATGATCGGGATGTACAGCAGCAGGATCACAAAGGATACCGGTGATCCCAGTACCAGTCCCATGGACAGGAACAGCAGCAGCGTGGCGGAATACATCGGATGCCGGACGATCCCGTACAGGCCGGTGTCGATCACCTTCTGCTCCTGCTGCACCTCCACCGTCCGCGACAGGTATGCATTCTCCCGCAGCACCTCCGCAAACAGCAGGTAGCCCGCCAGGAAGAACCCCGCCGCAATATACACCGCAGCATCCGGCAGCACGAACCACCCGAACCGGAAATTCAGTCCCGCCGTGACAAAGGCCGCTGCGAACATGGCACCGCTCAGGGCAATGACGGTTTTCTGTTCCTGCTCCGTTTCCTGCATATTCAGGCGTTTCCTGAGCAGCTCCGGACTGCGCAGCATCATGACGATGCCGGCCGCAGCCATCGGAAGGAACAGAATCCCCATCAAAATCCAGGCATTCCGGAACCGGAACGTTCCCGCCGGCAGAAAGAGCAGCAGTCCGAGCAGCACCACACCGGACAGAAATTTCACGATCGCCTGCCGGAAGAGCTTTCCATCCATACCGTCATTCCCCCTTTCGGATCAGTTCGTGCTTCATCAGTGCCAGATCCAGCACGTCCCATCCCCCGTCCGCATTCATGTCACCTGCCGCCGGATCTGTCAGATCAGCGCCCGGCACCTTCACAAGCCATTGCTGCATGAGGATCACATCCGCAGTGCCAAAGCGCCCGTCGCAGTTCACATCGCCGCGCACCTGTGCAAAAAATGCTGCACCAAGATCATTCTGCG
>CACZPI010000002.1 GCA_902783005.1 uncultured Ruminococcus sp.
ACACCTCCTTGTTTTGAACGACGGCTGATGTGCCGTCGGGAGCTTCTATTCCTCGGAGTAGGAGCTGCCAACAGTACATCACATAGCAAACGATGTCTGAAACTCGGTCTTTATCGAGTATAGTATCTTGATAATTGAATAACGAACACTATTTGCTGTTTTTCAATTTTCAAAATTGAAAGGAGCTGTCCAATGGAAGAAATTCTGTCATCAGAAACAGCTTACGAGCCTATGTTTAGCGATTATCCTGAGATAGTTACTGTCAAGGATATAAGTAAAATGTTGGGACTTCACCCGAACAAGGTGTATGAACTCATCAAAGAGGGAGTACTCCCAAAGATCCCGTGTTGCCGACATATAAAGGTTGCAAAGATTTCTGTCATAAAATACGTTCTGCAAAGCGCACAATAAGCACTTGGTAGAAATGTCCGTTGTGCCGAAAAAACACGAAAGTGTTTTGAAACCCTTGAAAAGTCCGTAAAACTGCGCTACAATTAAGTAGTCAACAGCAGACTTTTCTACCGCTTTCGATGCACAAGGAGGTTTTATAAATGAAAGCAAGTCTGCCTTTTAAGTACATTATATGTGAAAAGCACGGTAAGCTGTATGTTATCTTTGATTTCAAGGACGATAACGGAAAAAGGAAAAGGAAGTGGGTAGGAACAGGATTGCCTGATAACTGTGCCCAAAAGATGCTGAAACTGAGAGTAGATGAGATCATTTCCGAATTTTTCGAGGAATACTGTTCAGGCAGAGCAACGGCTGTGACTGAAAAGGTCGTTAAGAAGCCGACTCTGCTTGAAAAAGATCCGAGAACGCCGTCTGATACGGTCATTCCGACTGGAAAAGACTTCAAGTTTACAGATTTTCTGTTTTACTGGCTTGACTCGATCAAAGCTACGATCGCCTATACATCTTATAACGGCTATCGCATCAACCTGAACCTGATCAAGAAGTATTTTGATGAACTCTATCCGAACCTGCTTTTAACCGAGCTGACAGCTTTGCAGATCCAGAAGTTTTACAATGATATGTATAACGAAGGAAAAACGGGCAACACGGTCAAACACTATCATGCGAATATCCATAAGGCTCTGAAGTATGCCGTAAAAATGGATTTGCTTATTGCGAATCCGGCTGATAAGGTCGAACTTCCCAAACTGGAAAAGTATAGGGCAAGTTTTTATTCCAAAGAGGAAATCAACAAGCTCCTTAAAGTCTTTGAAGGAGATAGGATGGAGCTTGTGGTAAATATTGCTGCTTATTACGGGCTTCGCAGAAGTGAAGTGATTGGCTTGAAGTGGGATGCGATCGACTTTGAGAAAGGTACACTCTCTGTATGCCGTAAAGTGACAAGCATCAATGCTGACGGTCACGAACAGTTGAGAGTAGATGAAACCCTGAAAACCGAAGCAAGCGTAAGAACACTTCCACTTATACCACATATTGAGAAGATGCTGAAAGAAAAGCTGAAACTCGAAATGCAGTATTCTCAGATGCTCAAGGGTGACTTTGACAGAACCTTTGACGGCTTTGTGTGCCGTGATAACACCGGTGCTATCATCACACCTGAGTATGCGACAAGACACTTCAAGGAAGTTGTCAGGAAGTATTGCGTTTCCACGATCTGCGTCATAGCTGTGCAAGTCTTTTGCTTGCCAATGGAGTATCCATGAAAGCAATTCAGGACTGGCTCGGACATTCAACTTTTAATGTTACCGCCAATTATTATAGTCACCTCGATTACAAGTCGAGGATCTCGTCTGCGGAAGTCATTTCCAATGCCCTCGGAGACGAAGAAGATGAGAACGAGGGTGAAAAGAAAACGCAGGCCCTTTGTAAGGACCTGCGATCATCGCTTCGTGCCGGTGGCGGGACTTGAACCCGCACGGTATTGCTACCAACGGATTTTGAGTCCGTCACGTCTGCCAATTCCATCACACCGGCGGCTTTATTATTATACCACAGATCTGTCGGGTTGTCAAGTGGCAATTCCGGTTCTTGACTTTCATCTGGTAATATGCTATAATAAATTGGCATTATAAAAAACGGAGGTATCTCTTATGTTCAAACATTCATTGATCCGCCGTATCGGAGCGATCGGCGCCGCGGTCGGGGTGCTGCTCGGATGCAGTGCTTCGCTGACCTGCCTTGCGAAGGACGACAGTACCTTCACGGTCGGCTTTGATGCGGAATTTCCGCCCTACGGCTACAAGGACGACAACGGCGAATATGTCGGCTTCGACCTTGATCTGGCGCAGGAGGTCTGCAACCGGTGCGGATGGACACTCGTCAAGCAGCCCATTGACTGGAATTCCAAGGATATGGAGCTGAAAACCGGCGCCATCGACTGCATCTGGAACGGCTTTACCATGAATGGCCGCGAGGACGCCTACACCTGGTCAACCCCCTATGTGGACAATTCTCAGGTGGTCGTTGTCCGCAGTGATTCCGGTATTTCAGAGCTCACTGACCTTGCCGGAAAGATCGTGGTCGTTCAGGCAGACAGCTCTGCATTGGCAGCGCTTGACGGTGAGGATGCATCCGAGGAGAATCTCGAGCTTGCCGCCTCCTTCAAGGAGCTCCAGCAGGTCGGGGATTACAACAGCGCCTTCCTGAATCTCGAATCCGGCGCCGTGGATGCGATCTGTATGGACATTGGTGTTGCAGGCTACGAGATCAAGTCCCGCGGTGATCAGTTCACGATGCTTGAGGAAAATGTTTCCTCCGAGGAATACGGCGTGGGATTCCTCAAGGGCAATACCGAGCTGCGCGATCAGGTACAGGTCACGCTCCTTGAAATGCTCGAGGACGGAACATTCCAGGAAATTGCCGAAAAATGGGAGCTTGAATCGAGTGTGTGCCTGTCGGCGGACGATGCCTATATTGACGGAACATCCCTTCGCAGCGAAAAGAGCTTCGGGGCGCGTCTCCTCGACATTGTATCGCAGCTCTCCGGCGGCCTGGCGGCATCCCTGGCGATCTTCCTGCTCACGCTGCTGTTTTCTCTGCCCCTCGGCCTTCTTGTTACCGCAGGCCGGATGAGCCGTTTCAAGCCGCTCAGCGCCCTTGTCAAGCTCTACATCTCGATCGTGCGCGGCACGCCTCTGATGCTCCAGCTTCTGGTGGTGTTCTTCGGCCCCTATTTCGTCTTTGGCATCCGCACGACCTCCGGCTACCGCTTTGCGGCGGTCATCATCGGCTTTACACTCAATTATGCAGCGTACTTTGCCGAGATTTTCCGCTCCGGCATCCAGGCGGTTCCCAAGGGACAGTATGAAGCCGCGGACATTCTCGGCTATTCCAAGGCACAGCGCTTCTTCCGGATCGTTTTCCCCCAGATGCTGCGCAATGTGATCCCGGCGGTGACAAATGAGGTCATCACGCTGGTCAAGGATACATCCCTTGCCTTTGCGGTTTCCTATACGGAAATGTTCACCCTTGCCAAGCAGGTCGCGGCGGCGCAGACAACGATCATGCCGCTGTTCATTGCGGGCGCATTCTATTATATCTTCAATTTCGTGGTCGCATTTGTCATGGATCGCATTGAGAAGAAGCTCGATTACACCCGCACGCGCTGAGAGGAGGCATTACCATGAATCTGCTTGAAATCCAGAATATCAAAAAGAGCTTCGGGGATCTGCAAGTTCTGAAGGACATTACCATGAGCGTGGCAGAGAGCGAAGTGATTTCGATTCTCGGACCGTCCGGCTCGGGCAAATCGACCCTGCTGCGCTGCATGACGATGCTTGAAACGATCGACGGCGGCTCCATGAGCTACTGCGGGGAATCCGCTGTGAAGACAGAGGGGAACACGCCGGTCTATGCATCGAAGGCCGACCTTGCACGGATCAAGGGGTATTACGGACTGGTCTTCCAGAATTTCAATCTGTTTCCGCATTACACGGTGATGAAGAACCTGATCGACGCGCCGGTGCATGTCCAGAAGCGCAACCCGGAGGAGATCCGGAAGGAAGCGCAGGCGCTGCTTGAAAAGATGGGGCTTGCGGACAAGGGGGACTATTTCCCGCATCAATTATCCGGCGGTCAGCAGCAGCGCGTGGCGATCGCCAGAGCGCTTGCGATGAAGCCGAAGATGCTGTTCTTTGACGAGCCGACCTCTGCGCTTGACCCGGAGCTGACCGCGGGCATTCTGAAGGTGCTGCGTGAGCTTGCAGCCGAGAAAATGACCATGGTCATCGTCACGCATGAGATCGACTTTGCACGGAGCGTTTCCGACCGCGTGATCTTCATGGACGGCGGAGTGATCGTTGAACAGGGAAGACCGGAGGATGTTATCGACAATCCGTCCAACGACCGTACCAGGGCTTTCCTGAAAAAACTCTCCGGCGAAGAGAATACCTGAATGGATGCCCCGGATTTCCGGGGCATTTCTGATACCCCGGATCTCATAGAATATGAATTGCAACAAAAAGTATGAGATTTCCCATTGAAAAATCCACCCAAAAGTGTTATGATTGAAATAAAGACACGGTTTGTTAATAAACGAGAGAAAACCACGCCTCATGCTGCATTTTTACGCATGAGTCTCAAAAGGGGAAATGTAGAAATGACAAAATACAGTACGACAGCCTGGCAAAAATGCCTGGCATGGCTGACATCCGCTGCCATGTCCCTGACCATGCTCTCCGGCTGGCAGAGTATCGCTCCTTCTGTCCGGGCCGCCGAAACCGGAAGCAGGATTCTGGTAGACATCAACAAGAATGACGGACGCAAGGCTTCCTATTCCAGAGCCGCCAACAACTGGATCGTAGACGGCACCTATACCTATACGATAAACGGCATTACCTGCAAATTGTCCTCCGGGGGCAGCGGGAGCGTTGACCTGGTCAACAACAAGACCCTCCAGCTCCAGGATATTGAAAATACCCCCACCCTCACCATGGACGGCGCCAAGATCAAGGACGGCTCCGGCAATCCGAGCCTCAAGCTCGAAATTTCCGGACTTCCTTCCGGTACGCATTCGATCCGTACCTGGCATGCCTGCGCCGACCGGAATGTGACCAATTCCACGGTGACTGTCAAGATCGGCAGCGATGTCACGACCGGCGTGCAATGCCCGGTGGGCTGCAAGAATGCCGATGATGCAGGTACCGCCTACGGGACATTTACAGGTACCTCGGTTACGGTCGAGGTGACCGCGGAGGGCAACGGCACACTCAATACGCCGTGGCTCAACGCCTTTGAAATTGACGGATCCGATCCCTTTCATTCTATCAGCCGTATCTCACCGGCTGACCAGGAGAAGCATGCGCAGATCTCTGACGGCCTATCCTGGACAGCCGGTGCCAATGCGGCCAGCCACAATGTGTATATCGGTACAGATTTCGCATCCGTGGCTGCGGCAACCACCAGCTCGCCGGAATTTCAGGGGAACGTGACAGATACCAAATTTGCCCTGGACGAAAGCTATTCGTCTATCCCGACCTATTACTGGCGTGTGGATGAGGTGAGCAAGAACGGCGCTGTTACGCCGGGCGCGGTGTATTCCTTCCAGCTCGCCCGCGAGGCATTTCCGACTGCCGAGGGCTACGGACGCTATGCAAGAGGCGGCCGCGGGGGCTATGTCTACCATGTCACAAATCTGAATGATGACGGCAAGGAAGGCTCCCTGCGCTACGGTCTGGAAACCCTCAAGGGCGCCAGAACCATCGTATTCGATGTCGGCGGCGTCATTGCGCTCAAGGACACACTCTGCATTCCGGAGGACGGCGGTGATGTGTATGTCGCCGGGCAGACCGCACCCGGAGACGGCATCACCCTCATCAATTACGACTTTGGTGCCATGGGTGCCTGGGATGTGGTGATCCGTGACATCCGCGTGCGTGTGGGTGACATGAACGGCTCCTCCCACGGCGGCATGGGCATGAGCTCGTGCAACCATTCGATCGTCGATCACTGCTCGATCTCCTGGGCAACGGACGAGGGCTTTTCTTCGAGAAGTGCAGCAAATCTGACCTTCCAGTGGAATATCATCGGTGAGTCCCTGAACAATTCCGTTCACTACGATGCCAATGACAGAAGCAATGTCGAGCGTCATGCCTTCGCGGCATCCATCGGCGGCTTCACAGGCTCCTTCCATCACAATCTGCTCATCAACAATACCGGACGCAACTGGTCGCTTGCCGGTGCGATGGAGCAGGACGGTGTGACCTACGGCGGACAGCTTGACATTTCCAATAATGTTGTCTACAACTGGAAGGATCGTACCACCGACGGCGGCGCACGGCGTGTGCAGTTTGTCAATAACTATTACAAGGCGGGTGCGGTCTCCAATACCTCGCTGCATCTTGTTTCGGTAGACGGCAACGAGCTCAATACCAGCGACATGCAGATGCTCTATGCCTCCGGCAATATGAAGGTCGCACAGAACGGCACAACGCTCATCGCCGCAAACACCGATGAATGGAGCTCCGGCAAGGCGGTCTGCGGGAACAAGGGCGACAATGCCAATGCTTCAACGATCCGCAGCAATACCCCGTGGTTCGACAATTACATCACGCTTGATTCCGCGGAGAATGCCTATAAGAAGGTCATCGACAATACCTCCGGCGCCGGCGCCAACAAGCCCGC
The DNA here is from genome assembly GCA_902783005.1 of uncultured Ruminococcus sp. GTDB lineage: Bacteria > Bacillota > Clostridia > Oscillospirales > Ruminococcaceae > UBA3855. Next base: position 6,595 of record CACZPI010000002.1, read on the forward strand.
GCTTGACTACATTGATGCACGGTATCACAAGGAGGTCACGGAAGGCTCCTATTCCTTCAAGGGCAGCAAGGACGGACTTGCCGGCATCATTGATTCGCAGAATGATGTGGGCGGCTACCCGAACAGCACTACCTTCAAGAGCGGTACCGCGCCGGCAGATACCGACCGTGACGGAATGCCTGATACTTGGGAGTTATCGCACGGCCTGAATCCGGACGATGCCACCGACGGTGCGATCGTTTCGCTCTCCGGCGATGATTACACAAATCTGGAGCTGTACCTGAATGAATGCGCCGGCGATCCGGTCGCATTCAACGGCAGCGCCAGAAAGCGCTCTGCCTTCGAGCAGATCGAGGCCGAGGAATTCGATGCGCAGAGCGGCATCCAGTCAGAGGACTGCACCGATGTAGGCGGCGGCCAGAATATCGGTTATATTGAGAACGGCGACTATATCACATTCCGCGGTGTAGATTTTGAGGAGGGCGCGAAGTCCTTCACGATCCGAGCCGCCGGCAATGCAGCCGGAATTGAGCTGTATACCGGCAGCATGAGCGCCCTCCCGGCGGCGTCCCTGCAATTTGCAGGAACCGGGGACTGGCAGAACTGGCAGGATGTGACCTTCAATATTGCACCGATCAAGGGCGTCAAGACCCTGTATGTCCGCTTCACCGGCGGCGAAGGGTACCTGATGAATGTCAACTGGTTCGTCTTCGGGAAGGAAGCCGCTCCGGTCAATGGCAAATATGCTCTCGATCTTCAGGTCAGCGACACGGACAATGCCTATGACTGGAATATTACCGGTGCGCCGGCAGTCGGAGGCAGGGTATTCGGTGACCGGGATGTGACCTTTACCGAGGTGCCGGAGGGATTGACAGATGCCGAAACGATCTTGACGGCATGTGATTCCAAGAATGTGGAAGCCCCCGCAGATGTAGCAACTTTCCAGGCTGCGGAGAATATCACGGTCTATGTGGCGCTCGATTCCCGTGTGGAGAATGTGCCTTCCTGGATGGCGGGGTATACCAAGACCGATATGACGCTTGCCTCCTCGAATGATGTGATCTTTGAGGTCTATGCAGCGGATTTCAGCGAAGGCGAAACCGTCACCCTCGGCTCCAACGGACAGTCTGCCTACTGCGTCAATTATCTGAGCTTTGTGACACCGCAGGCGGCACAGGTCACCACGACCGAAGAGACGACCACCACCGAAGCGGAGACGACGACTGAAACCACCACAGCACAGACAACCGAAACGGAAACGACCGGAACGGATTCTGTCCTGTACGGTGATGTGGATGAGAACGGTGCTGTCGAGCTGCTTGATGTCATTTTGCTCAACAAGAATCTGCTCGGCATGGAGAAGCTCACCGACAAGGGTGCTGCCAATGCGAATGTCAATTCGGATGCGCTGGTGGACGGCTCCGATTCGCTGCTGATCTTAAAGAGCCTTGTCAGCCTGGTAACGCTCCCTGTGAAATGAATCTGATCTCCAAAAAGATAACGCTCCCGCAACGGGAGCGTTATTTGTGTTTGTGAGCGATGCGGCATCATGCCTGTACGGCTTCTTTTTGCGGCTTTCCGGCAGGCTTGCTGGGCTCGGCGCCGTCCGGATGATCTCCGAACATACGGCAGACCTCGGTGATCTGTTCCTTGGCCTCCACAAAGGCATCCACAACGACCGGATCGAAATGCGTGCCGCTTTCCTTGCGGATCTGGGCATAGGCCTCATCCATCTGCATCGCGCCCTTGTAGCAGCGCTGCGATACGATCGCATCAAAGACATCCGCTACCGCCATGATCCGCGCACACAGGGGAATGTCCTGCCCGCGGATGCCCTCCGGATAGCCCCGGCCGTTCCACCATTCGTGATGGTAGCAGGCCATCTGCTTGGCGATTTCGAGATAGCTCGATTTTCCAAGGTTCTTCTCTGCCTGTTCAAGCAGTGCCTTGCCGGCGGTGGTGTGGCTCTTCATGATCTCGTATTCTTCGTCGGTGAGCCGTCCCTCCTTTTTCAGGACGGAATCGGGAATGTGGATTTTCCCGATGTCATGCAGAGGCGCAGCAATGTACATGTCTGTAATGTACTGGTCAGTGAGAATGCTTGTGTAGAGATTCTCGGCCTTCAGCATCATCGCAATGATCTGTACATAGGTGGCAGTCCGCTTGATGTGGCCGCCGGTATTCTCATCACGGTTTTCGACAATATCCGCCATGGTGACGATGATATTGTGCTGCATTTTCAGAACTTCCTCCTGAAAATGGATCTTCTTGTTTCCCTGCAGGATCAGAATAATGATCGTGATGGTCATAACAAAGCCGATCACGCTTGAAATGAAGACGCTCTGCATCACCGCAAAGCGGTAGCTTGATTCCGTGACATTCGTGTAATTGGAAAAGGTCGCTGCAAAAAGGAACATCAGTCCGCCGATCACATACAGCAGGATCCGTTCCCAGTTTTCAAGGTGCCGGTAACGGCTGTCCTGATTGAAGGTATTGCGCCACGACTGCCCGGCAAACAGAAATACCACAAATGCCAGATCCACCAATCCGTACAGGATGATCGAGAAGATCTGGTTGGCCGTGTCATTGAGATTGAGCATGACGACGGGAAGCTGCTTGGGCGTCATAATAAGGCCGTAGCTGATGCCGAGGATCGGAATGGTCTGGAGCACAGACAGAAACCGCATCTTGCCGTGGCCGGTCAGGAGCAAATAGAGAACCACCGAGCCTCCGAGCATCATAAGCGAGACCGGAACGCTCAGGAAAAATCCGCATGCAAGACATGCCACGCATGCGATCCCGTGATACAGCGCCCGCATCCACGGACGGCGCAGCGGCGGGATCAGGAAAATGTACCGCATCAGCAGGACAGTCACGATAAAATGTGTCAGAATACCGATGCATCTGTAAATCTGGACAAGCATAATGCCCTCCTGTTCATCTGGATACTTACTTTTTATTATAGCATAAATGCCGTCATATTGCAAGCAGTTTTTCTTTGAATTACCAGAAAGGCGGATGTATGCTTGACAATCCGCGCAAAATCGTGTACAATAAAAGCATACAGGCATGTAAGTGCATGCCGAATCTGTGACCACCGGCTCCGGCCGGAATATCCATACAGGAGGTACCTACATGGAACCCAACAGACCACGTTCCAGAGATAAAAACGTCACATCCGGCGGCTCCGGCGTGCATCGCCGCGGCGACGGACTCGGCACAGGCCCCGTCGGCCAGGGAGGCCCCGGCAGACCTTCGGGGGGCGGAAACGGAATGCGTGCTGCTGCCGGCGGCGGAGGACTTGCACTCATCGCGATCGTCGTTGTCATGCTCCTTTCCGGCAATTCCGGATCCGGTTCGGGGCTGCTCAGCGCACTCCTTGGCAGTGGGGGCGATGCTTCCTATTATCAGGACTATTCCTCGACATCCGGCTCTGTTCCGCAGGGATTCAGCTTCGGCAATGAAGCAGCTTCTTCCTCTTCTGTGAGCTATTCGGCATCCGGGGGCGGCTCGGTCGATACCACTGTGGCAGCAGGCTCCCGTGCCAAGCGCACCGAGATTCTCGGCAACGGTCAGGATACCGTGACCATGATGATCTACATGTGCGGCACCGACCTCGAATCGCGCAGCGGCATGGCTTCCTCCGACCTGCAGGAGATCGCCAATTCCCGCATTGCCGACAATATGAATATCATTGTCTATACCGGCGGATGCTCCGGATGGAAAACCTCCGGTATCAGCAGCAATGTCAACCAGATCTATCAGGTGGTCAGCGGCGGCCTCAAGCCCCTTGTTGCCGACGACGGCGCCAAGTCCATGACGGAGCCTGCAACGCTCTCCGGATTCATCCAGTACTGCGCCAAGAATTTTCCGGCAAACCGCAATGAGCTGATCCTCTGGGATCACGGCGGCGGATCCGTTTCCGGCTACGGCTACGATGAAAAGTACAAGGACAAGGGCTCAATGTCCCTTGCCGGTGTCCGGGTGGCGCTTCGCAACGGCGGTGTCACGTTTGATTTCGTCGGCTTCGATGCCTGCCTGATGGCGACCGCGGAAACAGCGCTGATGCTCAATGACTATGCCGATTACCTGATCGCCTCCGAGGAAACGGAGCCGGGCATCGGCTGGTACTATACCAACTGGGTCAGCAAGTTCTCCGACAATACCTCGATGCCGACTGTCGAGCTTGGCAAGCTGATCGTGGATGATTTTGTCAGTGAATGCGGCAAGCGCTGCGCCGGTCAGAAGACCACGCTTTCCGTGATCGACCTGGCGGAATTCTCCAACACCGTTCCGGCGGATCTGAGCAAATTCTCGCGTTCCGTCAGCGCCCTCATCAAGCAGGAGGATTACAAGACGGTTTCGGATGCACGGTATTCGACCCGTGAATTCGCACAGAGCTCCAAAATCGACCAGGTCGATCTGGTCAACCTTGCTGAGAATGTCGGCACCGAAGAGGGCAAGGCACTTGCAGAATCCCTTCGCAATGCCGTCAAGTACAACCGCACCTCCTCCAACATGACCAATGCCTACGGCGTGTCGATCTATTTCCCGTACCGCCGCACCTCCTATGTGGACAAGGCAGTCAATACCTACAGCCAGATCGGCATGGATGACGAGTATTCCAAGTGTATCCGCGAATTTGCATCGCTTGAGACCTCCGGTCAGGTTGCCGCAGGCGGCTCGTCGTCTGCCATGGGATCTCTGTTTGACATTGCAGGATCTCTGAGCGGTTCCTCCGGCAGCTCCGAAATGATCGGACAGCTCCTCGGCAGCTTCCTGTCGGGCAGAAGCAATATTGACGGGCTTGACCGTTCCAATACAGACTTCATGAATGACAGTGCGCTTGGTGAGCAGGGAACTGCCGATTATCTGGCCATGAATTACTTCGATACTTCCTGCCTGCAATGGCAGCAGGATGGTTCCGACTGGAAGATGTCCCTTCCGGATACCCAGTGGGCGATGGTACACAGTCTCGACCTGAATATGTTCTACGACGACGGTGCAGGCTATGTTGACCTGGGCATGGACAATCTCTACGACTTTGACGAGAACGGTAATCTGGTGGCTGATACCGACCGCAACTGGCTTTCCATCGGCGGTCAGCCTGTTGCCTACTATCATACTGATACCACAGATGACGGCAGTCATTATGTTATCAGCGGCTATGTGCCTTGCTTCGTCAACGGTGAGCGCATGAATCTGATTTTGGTATTCGATTCCGACAATCCCAACGGCTACATTGCCGGTGCGACCACCGATTATGTCGGAGGCGAAACAGAGACCGTTGCCAAGAGCCTGACGGAGCTGACAAACGGCGACCAGATCGACTTTGTCTGTGATTACTACACCTACGATCAGCAGTATCAGGATACCTATTATCTGGGCGATACCCTGACGTATTCCGATAACCTGACGATCAGCAATACCAATGTCGGTGACGGCACGATCCTCATTACCTACCGCTTTACCGACATCTACAACCAGTCCTACTGGACAGAGCCCCTTCGCATTGACTGATATTCTGCATCCCCCGGTGCGTTCCGGGGGATGGTTCTTTCTTGACGAGGACGGGATCTTCTGGTATACTGGAGACAGAAAGGATAGCCGGACGTTCATAATTATTTTACAATTTGCACCCGCAATGCATCCCGGTTCATCCGTTATACCCTATGAAGGGAGGTACATACGATCCATGGATAAAACAGAGTTAAAATCGCTTTATGAAAAACTCTTTCAATACTGCTACAGCCGACTGTCAGACCGCGACCGTGCGGAGGATGCCGTGCAGGAGACCTTCCTTCGATTCCTGGAGCATCCGGAATACCAGGGCAGCGGCAAGGAGCAGCAGTATTTGTATACCATCGCAAGAAACCTGTGCATTGATGCATACCGCAGGCGACCGCATGAGGAGCTGGCAGAGGATGTGATCGACGAATCTGCCCAGGATCCGTCCCATCCGGATCGTATGCTCCTGCGTGCGATTCTCGACAGCCTTCCGGAGGATGAGCGCGAGCTGATCGTGCTGCGTTATGTCTCCGGGCTGTCTGTCCGGGAGATCGCGGCCATTTCAGGAGTTTCGTGGTTTGCCATGAACCGCAGGATCAGGCGCATTCTCGGCAAAATGCGTGAGCAATTCGGAAAGGAGGAGTCAGTATGAGCAAACAAAGCAGAAACATGGATGATCTGCTGCAGGAGCTCGGCAAGACCTTTCCGACTCCGGATCCGAAGCGTGAGCAGGAATTCCTGGATAATTACCCCTTGAATGAGGAAACGCCCCGGCTTGTACCGATGCAGCAAGCCGGAAGGAGACGGCTTGTCTATGGTTTGCCTGCGGCGGCCATGGCGATCCTGATGCTGGCCGGTGGAATCGGGGTATGGCGTTCCACGCACAGCCGGATCCCTGCCGTTCCTGTGGAGACAACGACCGTGACGGTGATCGAAACGACTGTGCCGGCAGAAAGCGTCTTGAAGACCGAACCGGAGCCATCCTATGCGGATCCGACGGAGGCTGTACCCGATCCCACTGCCGGGACGGATGCACCGGAGGCAGAGCACAGGACAGAGCCGGCCACCACGGGAACAACGACCATGCAGCAGATCCCGGCAAGGACGGAAACCATGCCGACGAATGGTGCGGAAACGCTCCCGGAGGCCGTGACCGAGACGCAGGACGCTGCTACCCGCACGACCACAAACACCATCCCGCCTGACCATACAAAGAAAGATGATACGGCACAATCCCCCACGGAGCGTGAGCCGGTTGTTCCGGTGGAGAACACAGAGACTACCGCCGTGCAAACCGCCGAAACAGCAGCGACAGAGAAAACGGCAGCTTCCACCGTGCATACCCATGCCACCACGACGGCGGCACAAATTCAAACCACGGCAGCCGATGAGGTTCCGTCACAGACCAGAGTACCGGAGCTGACCACGGATGCCACATGGATCTGGACATCCACAACCTATGATCCCTGGCCGTGGGAATTTACGGAATATACCAGCATTGAGACCACGACCACAACGATTACCACAGAGGAGACGGAGGAAACGACCGATTCCCTCTCATCATGAAACTCCATTCCGCGCCGGACGCCAGTTGTCCAGCGTATTTTTCTTCCCACAAACCTTTAGAAAATACTTGCAATTTGTGAACAAATATGGTATACTATATCTATAAATAAAAAACTGTACTGGGAATCGGGTATCTAAATCGTTTTCAGGAGGACAGTATTATGAAGAAGAAACTAACCACTTTGCTTGCTGCGGCCGGAACCGCAGCGCTCATGGCATTCGGAGGGATGCATGCCGGTGCCGTGGAGAACTACTACACAGGCGATGTGACACTCGATGATGAGGTGTCGGTCACGGACATTATCCTGATGCAGAAGTATCTGCTCCGCATGGAGACTTTGTCTCAGGATGCATTGTATCTGGGTGACCTGGACAACAACGAAACGGTCGATATCCGCGATCTTGCGCTTCTCAAGCACGGCGTGCTGACCGGTGACTGGAATTTCGTATATTCCTATTACGAAACTACCACGGAAGCCGTGACCACCACTACAACCACAACTACAACATCTGCCGCGACCACAACGGCGACCGAAACCACCGAAACCACCCGCCGCACAAGGCGTTCGACGGAATCCGAAACCACGACGACCACGGCGGCCACAACCACATCCGCTTCTTCTGAAACGACACAGACGGAAGCCACGACCACCGAAACGACGACCACGACTGTAGGCACCGACTTTATCAAGGCGCCGATTGAGGAAGTGGTCGGCTACCTTCCGTCGCAGGGCAAGGCTAATCTGGTCGTGCTGTATGTGGATTTCCCGGACTGCCGGTATGATTACGAGCCGACGCTCGAGGAGCTGACGCAGTACTGCTTCTCTGCGGATGACGGGGCAGGGGATTCCAATTATCCCTTCAATTCGATGCATGCTTTCTACAACCGCGCTTCCAAGGGTGCCATGGATCTGACCGGCACCGTGCTGCGCTACACGACCAAGAACAATCAGTCCTATTATGATGAAAGCCGCGAGACTGCGGCAGAGGAAGCGTTGTCTTATTATAACAGCAGCGTGGACTTCTCGCAGTATGATGCGGACGGAGACGGCTGCATTGATACAGTGCTGGTTTCCGTGCCGACAGCCGCCGGAAATGATTTCTGGTGGCCGTGTGCGGGGCCTTCGGGCAGCGAAAAGCGATTCGACGGCAAGTATATCGGCCATCTTATCACCGGTAATGCCCAGGTGAAGTCCTCGACCGACCACCGCAATTTCTGTTCCAGCTATCTGCATGAGATGGGACACTGCATGGGTCTGCCGGATTATTACCTCTATTATGATGAGGATTATGAGGGATTCCATGGCATCGAGAATACTGCCGGTCTGGAGCTGATGGATGTGGATGCATCCACCGATCTGTGCTGCTTCTCCAAGCTGATGCTCGGCTGGTACCGTCAGAATCAGATCACGGTCTATGACCGGAGCGCAGGGGGTACGCAGACATTCACCCTGCACAATGCGCAGACGGATGACGGTGACTGCCTGATTCTGCCGTGCGGCGACCTTGACAGCAAGTACCACAGCGAATACATGATCGTGGAGTATTTCACCAACGAGGGCAATAATTCCGCACCGATCTATGACTGGTTCTCCTCCGGAAACGGCATCCGCGTGTACCATATCAAGGCTGACCTGTATTTCAACGGATGGTGGACATCGTTCAAATACGAGAACGGCGGAGAAATGACAAACGAGGATGATGCCGGCATCCGGCTGATCCGCCTTGCCAATGACGCCGAGGGCGGCGATCCTTTCATGACAGGCGATGTGATCGACGGCAGCATTTCGGGATTCCACTGGTATGATGCCAATGAAAATGAATCGGTCGATACCGGCTATTCCATTTCCGTCGGGGAATTGAAGGACGGCGCGTACACCGTAACGGTTACACAGAATTAAGCCAAAGCAGCCTCCCGCCTTGGGAGGCTGCTTGCATTTTTCGGGAAAGTGTGCTATAATAGTACCATTGCGATGAAAGGAGTATTCCTATGGAAAGAACAATTTCTGTCCGCGGTACAGGAACGGTGCGGCTCAGACCGGATACCGTGCGGCTGACCGTCCGTACAGAGGTGCGGGATCTGGACTTTACGATCTGCATGACGCAGGCACAGGTGCATCAGGAGGAATTGACCGGGGCGGTTGAACGCTGCGGATTCCGTGCGGAGGATCTGAAAACCGTCACCAGCCGGATCCATCCCGAATATGAAACCGTCGAGGACAGACCCGGCCATTATACACAGGCATTTTCCGGATTCTGCATGGAGCATGAGCTGGAGCTGCAGTTCCCGCTCGATCCTGAAACGCTTGGTGCTGCATTTGAAGCGGTGTCAGCCTGCGGGTCGGTGATGCACTGCTCAGTCAATTATGAACTTGCAGACCCCGATGCTGCCCGGGAACAGCTTCTTGCGGAGGCTGCCCGCGATGCCCGGCGCCGTGCGGAGATCCTTTGCAGCGCATCGGGTGTCAGGCTCGGGGAGCTGCTCCATATTGGCTATCAGTTTGACGGGAATGACGGCATTCCGGATGCATCCTGCTGCGCAGACGGTGCCGCACCGAAGCTGCTGCGTGCCTTCGGTGCAGTCAATACCGTTCCGGATGACATCTGCCTGACCGATTCCGCGGAATTCATATGGGCGATCTCATGAAGCGTCTGACTGCCTTTTTCCGCGCACAGCCCGTGCTGGTCATCGCGTTTTTTGCAGCAGCCGTCACCGCATTCCTGATCCCGCCGGATGCGGCATATCTGGGGTACTGCAACCGCACGGTGCTCATTGAACTGTTTTGCCTGATGGCAGCGGTCGCGGGGCTGCGGGGGGCAGGATTGTTTGAGCATGCCGCCCGGATGCTGCTCAAAGGCGCCGGGAATATCCGACGGCTCGGACTGATCTTTGTGGTGCTCACCGGTCTTTCGGCCATGCTGGTAACGAATGATGTGGCGCTTCTGACCTTCGTGCCGCTCACGCTTGTGGTCTATACCGGCATCCGTGACGAAAAAAGCCGCATTCTGACGATCGTACTCGAAACGGCTGCCGCCAATCTTGGCAGTATGCTCACCCCGGTCGGAAATCCGCAGAATTTGTTTTTGTATGAGGAATTCCATTTGACTGCACTCGATTTCCTGCGTACCATGGCGCTGCCCGGCATTCTGGGAGCGCTGTGCCTGTTCGCGCTGCATCTTCTCCTGCCAAAGACCGCCTGCACGGCAGACACGAAAACACCCCCGCCGATCCCGAAATGGCAGACAGCGGGATTCACGGCGCTCTTTGTTCTGTGTCTGCTGACGGTATTTCATGTCATTCCGGACTGGGCATGTCTGGTCGCAGCGGTTGTGATTTCACTGACAGTCTCCCCGAAAACGCTTTTACAGGTCGATTACGCGCTGCTTGCGACCTTTGTCTGCTTTTTTGTGTTTGTCGGGAATATCTCCCGCATCGAAGCCGTCCGGGAACTGATCTCCGGAATGATGCAGGGCAGGGAATTGCTTGTTTCCGCGCTGCTCTCCCAGGTCATCAGCAATGTCCCCGCTGCGGTGATGCTTGCCAATTTCACACAGGAGGGGATGCTTCTGCTTCTGGGCGTAGACATCGGCGGATTCGGTACGCTGATCGCCTCGCTTGCAAGTCTCATCTCCTTCCAGCTCTACCGCAAGGATCCGGCAGCAAAGTCCGGGCGTTTTCTGCTGGTCTTCTCCGTCATCAATTTTACCATGCTTGCGCTGCTGCTCGGGGCAGAGCTTGTATATCTGCATTTGCTGCACTGAAAGGAATCCTCTATGTTTCTGTACTATGATATTGGTGTCAATCTTTTTTGCGAACAGTTCCACGATCCGGAGGCCATTCTGCAAGGCGCTGCCGATGCCGGTGTCGGCTGCATCCTGACCGGCTCGGACATGCCGGAGAATGAAGCGATCGTCCGTTTTCTCCCGGAGCATGCGGCATGGGGTACCTGCGGGATCCATCCGCACGGTGCCGACCGGGCGCGGGAGGAGGATTTTACTCGGATCGAAGAGATCGTTTCGACCGTTCCCGGCATTGTCGCTGTCGGGGAATGTGGCCTTGATTACAACCGCATGTTTTCGGCAAAGGAAAACCAGCTGTCCTGCCTTGCCCGGCATATTGAAATTGCTGAGCGCACCGGGATGCCGATGTTTCTGCATGAACGCGATGCGGCCGAGGATTTCGCAAGGAGCTTTGCGGGTCATCCGGAGATCTGCCGCCGTTCTGTTGTGCATTGCTTTACCGGTGACCGCCGGACGCTGGAAACCTATCTTGAAATGGGATTTTCCATCGGCATTACCGGATGGATCACGGACAACCGGCGGGCGGATGAATTGCGGGATGCCGTGCAGATCCTGCCGCCGGATCGGGTGCTGCTTGAAACAGACTGTCCCTATCTGCGCCCCCGCGGATTCAAGGGGCTGCCGCGCGTGAATGTCCCGGAGAATGTGAAATACGTTGCCCAGTCGCTTGCAGGCTATATGGGGATCTCTGAGGAAGCCCTCCTCACCCATGCCCGGGAGAATACCGAGCGTCTGTTCGGACTGTGACAAATGCCCCTGCTTTTCGGGAAGCAGGGGCATGCTTTTATTCTTCGGCACCCTTCCGGTGCAGGTAGGCATAGATGCATGGTGCGGCAATGTCTATCGCAATGACCTCAAACAGCACGATCAGCGTCCACAGCTCTCCTTGCATGCCGCAGGCCAGTGCAATCAGGATCAGACCGGTCATGAGCAGCCCGGAAATCACCCAGAGCCGACCGGCAAACCGATGCGTTTTCCGCCAGCAGTTCTCATCCTCCAGCGTCCAGCTCAGACGGATTCCCATGGTCTGGTTCGGCCGGATGACCGGCAGATAGTTGCCCAGCACCACAAATAGTGCGGAGAGAAACAGCGGCAGCAGCCACGAGATCAGAATCGGATCGACCTGGTCACCAAGCTGGATTTCCTTTGAGGAGACCGTAATCATCATGATCCAGTGCAGTCCGATTAAATAGAAGTTCACGCATAGCATCGCAATTACGTTGACCTTCTGGTTTTGGGGATGCTTTCTATGAAGCAGCGGCGTGAATACCAGGAAAATGGGCAGTATTGCAGTAAGCAGATGGATCCATCTCGAACCATATCCGTCGCAAACCCAGTTGATGTCAAAATGCGTCGGTACCTGCTCCGGTAGCTGAAGGATAAACAGGATCGAGGCAATCAGATTGATGATGGCAATACCAAGAATAACGGCAATCCATTTATTGATAGAATCAGTTTTCATTATGTGTTCCTCCCTGTCCGAACAGTCCGGCAATGCCGGCAAGAAATTCCTGAAATACGGTCATATTCAGGCGATAGGTGATGGTTTGCTTTTCCTTTTCCGAGGTCACAAGCCCGGCCTCCCGCAGAATTTTGAGATGGTGCGAGACCGTGGCACCGGAGACCTCAAATTGTGCAGCGATCTCTCCGGCGGTCATGTCCCGGTTTTGCAGCAATTGCAGAATGCTGCGCCGTGTCGGATCCGCCATCGCACCCCAGATGTCCTTCATGCATCACACCCCTTTGCAGAATCATGCAATGTATTTAGAAGCTCATCTAAATACAAATTCAAGTAAAAGACGGCATTTCGATATCCGTCTAAATACAGTATAGCACATCCGCCGCAGTTTGTCAATAGGATCCGCATGAATATTTTACAGTGGTGATTGACACGGACTGGATTCTGTGGTATAATTGATATGTAAACTATCATCCCCTGAATTGAACTCATACACGGAGGAAGAACAGATGAAACAGACCTTTTATTATCCCTCGCAGGATGGCAAAACCCGCATCCATGCCATGGTCTGGCTTCCGGAAGGGAAGCCGCGTGCGGTGCTGCAGATCTGCCACGGCATGTGTGAATATATCGGACGCTATGACGAATTCGCAAGGTTCCTGAATGCAAACGGATTTGTCGTGGTCGGCAACGATCATCTCGGCCACGGCGCCTCGGTCGTGAGCGAGGACATGCACGGCTACTTTGCGAAGGAAAACGGAAATTTCTGCCTTCTCAAGGATGTTCACCGGCTGCGCAGGATCATTGAGCAGCGCTTCCCGGGACTGCCGTATTTCTGGCTTGGTCACAGCATGGGTTCCTTCCTGACGCGGCAGTATCTTGCATACTGCGGGAAGGGCCTTGCGGGGGCGGTCATTATGGGCACCGGCAGCCAGCCCGCGCTGTCGCTGTATACCGTGAAATGGATCTGCCGGAGACTTGCCTCTGTGCATGGCTGGAAGTATTGCAGCAGACTTGTGGATTTTCTGACCTTTGGCAGTTATAATGCCCGCTTACAGCCGGCGCGTACCCTCAATGACTGGCTGACGAAGGAGGAAGCCGTAGTGGACGCCTATATCCGGGATCCGTGGTGTACCTTCCGCTTTACACTCAATGCTTATTACAATATGTTCAGCAGCATTGAGGATGCACAGAATCCCGAAACTGTCGCCCACATCCCGAAGCACCTTCCGATGCTGCTGGTTTCCGGTTCGGAGGATCCGGTCGGGCAATACGGCACCGGTGTCAAGCAGGCATACCGGAGTTATTTGTATGCAGGGCTTCGCAATGTGGAAATGAAGCTGTACCCGGGCGACCGGCATGAGATCCTCAATGAGACCGACCGTGAGGTCGTGTATGTGGATCTGCTTGACTGGCTACATCTGTATCTGCCGGAGGAGTGACGACATTCTCCCACATAAAACTAACTGCTCCGGGTTTCCGGAGCAGTTTTTTCAGGATCCAGTCTGGTGTTCCGGATCTTCGTGAAGATCCTCGGCAATGATGTACCGCGGGCGATGCTTGACCTCGGCATAGATCTTACCGACATATTCTCCAACAATGCCCATGCACAGAAGCTGCATCCCGCCGATCAGCCAGATGGAGCAGACGGTGCTTGACCAGCCGGGCACGGTGTTGCCCATGAATTTATTGACAAACGCCCAGATGAAAGCGATCAGGCTGACATGCACCATGAGAAAGCCCAGGCTGATGATGAGCTTGAGAGGCTTGACACTGAAGGAGGTAATGCCCTCTGCCGCAAAACGAACCATTTTGCGCAGGGGGTATTTGCTTTCTCCGGCCATGCGTTCCTTGCGCTGATAGGAAACGGTCGTGCTCTGAAATCCGATGGTGGGCACCAGACCGCGCAGGAACAGATTGACCTCGTGATATTCTGCAAGCTCTGTGAGCACCCGCCGGCTCATCAGCCGGAAATCCGCATGGTCATAGACGATCTCCGTGCCCATGCCCTGCATCAGGCGGTAAAAGAGCCTTGCCGACATCCGTTTGAACAGCGTGTCGGTTTTCCGGCTGGAACGGACTCCATAGACGATCTCGTTCCCAGCATAGTACGCATCGATCATCCGGTCGATCGCATCAATGTCATCCTGTAGATCCGCGTCCATGCTGATTGCAATATCGCAGCGGTCTTTTGCGGCCATCAGCCCTGCAAGCAGCGCATTCTGATGCCCGGCATTATGCGCCAGACACAGTCCGTCGAATACCTTCGGATTGTCCCGGTGCAGCGCACAGATCTGCTCCCATGTTCTGTCAGAGGAACCGTCATTGACGAAGAGGATCCGGCTCTCCGCCGCAATCATTCCGCGTGCAAGCAGGCTTTGCAGCTTTCCGGATGTCTGTCTGGCTGTTTCAGGCAGCGCTTCTTCCTCCTGATAGCAGGGAATCACCAGATATAAAACCGCCGGTTTTTCCATGTCTGCACCTCCTCTCTCTAAAGGCTGTGATACCATAACCCTCCCCGGACGAACCGGGGAGGGAATGGGATCATACATTATAGATCATTTCGGAATAGGTCGGGATCGGCCACAGGCTGCGCGGCATGATCCGTTCGATCGTATCAGAGATCGTGCGCATCCGCTCCATGCCGTCAAGGACATGATCGTGGAAGAACTTGGCCTGATCGTAGATCCCTTCGATCTCGCAGGCCTTGTTGACCTGACCCTCAAGCTCGTTGGCTGCAATATAGAAGGCGTCGGCAAGGTCGGAGAGCTTTCTGGCAAGCTCCTCCTCCGCCAGGGATGTAATGCCGATCTGCTTCTTGGTGGCCAGTCCGCCACAGAGCGTGCGGACATAATCCATCGTTGCCGGAAGCAGCTGGGTGCGTACCATTTCGATCATGGTTCTTGCCTCAATGCGCAGGGTCTTGGAATACTTCTCCAGGTGGATCTCACATCTTGCCTTGACCTCATCCGGGGTGAAGACGCCGAACTTGCCCAGCAGCTTGACATTCTTTTCATCCGTATAATGCGGCATGCAGTCCACTGTAGACGGATAATTCGGCAGACCGCGGCGAGCAGCCTCGTGGATCCATTCCTCGGAATAGCCGTCGCCGTTGAAGATGATGCGGCGGTGTTCCTGCAGAACAGATTTGAGGAGCTTCTTGACTTCCTTCTCGAATCCCTCGGTACCGGCGAACGGTTCCAGACGCTCGGTAAACCAGCTCAGCTCCTCTGCAACGATGGTATTGAGCAGGAAGTTCGGGCAGGCGATGTTATCGGACGAACCGACCATACGGAATTCAAATCGGTTGCCGGTGAAGGCGAAAGGAGAGGTGCGGTTGCGGTCAGTGGAATCCTTCGGGAAGGAGGGGAGTGCATTGACACCGATCTCGAATGCCTGCGTCTGTGTGCGGAATACGGTATCCTCCTCAATGGCCTTGAGCACCGCATCAAGCTCCTCACCGAGGAACATCGAAATGATGGCCGGCGGTGCTTCATCGGCGCCGAGACGATGGTCATTTCCGGCAGAAGCGGCCGACAGACGCATCAGATCCGCATGCTCATCCACTCCCTTGATGAGGGCGCAGAGAATGGTCAGGAATTGCAGGTTTTCCATCGGGGTGTCACCGGGATCAAGCAGGTTTTGTCCGTCATTGGTGGACATTGACCAGTTGTTGTGCTTGCCGGAACCGTTGACGCCTTCAAACGGCTTTTCATGCAGCAGGCAGACCAGACCGTGACGAAGCGCAACCTTTTCCATGACCTCCATGGCCAGCTCATTCTGGTCAGTGCCAAGGTTGGTTGTCGTGAAGATCGGCGCCATTTCATGCTGTGCCGGGGCAACCTCGTTGTGCTTGGTCTTGGAATAAATACCCAGCTTCCAGAGCTCCTCATCCAGATCAGCCATGTAGGCAGCGATGCGCGGACGAAGGTTGGCAAAATACTGGTCGTCAAGCTCCTGTCCCTTGGGAGGCTTTGCACCGAACAGGGTGCGTCCGGTGAGGATCAGATCCTCGCGCTGATCCCACATGCCCTTGTCAATCAGGAAGTATTCCTGCTCGGCGCCGACGGTTGTGGTAACGCGGGTAACATCCTCGTTGCCGAAGATCTTCAGGAAGCGGACAGCGGTCTTGCTCAGTGCTTCCATGGAACGCAGGAGCGGGGTCTTCTTGTCAAGCACCTCGCCGGTATAGGAAACAAATACTGTCGGGATGTACAGGCTGCCGCCCTTCACGAAGCAGTAGGAAGTCGGATCCCATGCGGTATAGCCGCGGGCGGAGCTGGTTCTGCGCAGACCGCCGGAAGGGAAGGAGGAGGCATCCGGCTCGCCCTTGACAAGCGCCTTGCCGGAGAATTCCATGATGGCCATGCCGTTGGGAGTCGGATTGATAAAGGAATCATGCTTTTCCGCAGTGGAACCGGTCATCGGCTGGAACCAGTGCGTATAATGGGTAGCACCCTTTTCAAGTGCCCATTCCTTCATGGCATTTGCCACGAAGTCAGCGGTGATCATATCGAGCGGTTCGCTGAAATTGATCGTGCGCATGAGCTTCTTGTAGATATTCTTGGGCAGTCTGGACTTCATGACTTCATCATTGAAGACATTGCATGCGAAAATTTCAGGGACATTCTGTGTCATAGAGACTCCTCCTGTTTCGTTCGGTTGAATCATGGAGCGCAGTCAGCACATCCATACTTTTACCATTATAGCATATTCCTGCAAATTTGTCAACGAAAATCCACGCATGCAGCACGCTTCAAGGAAAAACAAAAAAACCCTTGACAAGTCCGGAAAAATGTTGTATAATGTGTGTATACTTCATAAATGCAATGAAGGGAACAAAGACGCAGCACACCGTCTACAGAGAGCGGCCGGATCATTTGATCATGCTGAAAGACCGCGTCGGAGCTGTGGGATAACTCCTCCCCGAGCAGATGCCCGAAATTCGTATTTTCCGGATATTAGGCGCATACGGGTTCTCCCGTTACAGAGAAATGGATTCCGGATTATTCCGGGATGCAGCAGAGTGGGTGTGGATCCGGGCATGCTGTTTGCCTGTATCACATCAAAAAGAGTGGTACCGCGGAGTATTAGCTTCGTCTCTTTTATGTACTATATCAGACCGGAACACTGGAAGATATAGCCGCATAAAAGATTTTTTTATGCTTTTTGCGTGCTTGACCGAGTGATCCGGCACAGTTCAGGAAAGGCGGTATATCTATGAAACATTACCAGAAGTACACCAGACAGTATTTCGATGTCCAGAATCCCCCGATGCGCTGGGCATCCAAGTCCTACATTGACAAGGCACCGGCCTGGTGCAGCGTGGATCTGCGTGACGGAAACCAGGCACTCATCATCCCGATGAGCCTCGAGGAAAAGCTCGAATTCTTCAAGCTCCTCGTCAAGATCGGCTTCAAGGAGATCGAGGTCGGCTTCCCGGCAGCTTCCGACACAGAGTATGAATTCTGCCGTGCGCTGATCGAGCAGCATCTCATCCCGGATGATGTGACCATCCAGGTGCTCACCCAGTCGAGAGAGCACATCATTGCCAAGACCTTTGAGGCACTGCGCGGCGCACCGCATGCCATTGTGCATCTGTACAATTCCACATCGGTGGCACAGCGTGAGCAGGTATTCCGCAAGTCGAAGGAGGAGATCGTTGAGATCGCGACCTTCGGCGCCAAGCTCTGCAAGGAATACCGTGAAAAGACCCCGGGTGATTTCCATTTTGAATATTCTCCGGAGAGCTTCACCGGTACCGAGCCCGAATTCGCAGCCGAGATCTGCAATGCCGTCATCGACATCTGGGAGCCGACACCGGAGGACAAGGTCATCATCAATCTGCCCGTTACGGTTTCGCATTCCATGCCGCATGTCTATGCCAACCAGATCGAGTACATGTGTGACCATCTCCACAACCGTGAGAATATTGTCGTTTCCCTCCACCCGCATAATGACCGCGGCTGTGCGGTAGCGGATACCGAAATGGGTCTGCTGGCCGGCGCTGACCGTGTTGAGGGTACGCTGTTCGGCAACGGCGAGCGCACCGGTAATGTGGACATCGTGACGGTCGCCATGAATATGTTCACACACGGCGTGGATCCGCAGCTGGACTTCTCCAATATTCCCGAGCTGACCGAGCTCTATGAGCGTGTGACCCGGATGCATGTCTATGAGCGCCAGCCATACAGCGGCAAGCTCGTATTTGCTGCATTCTCCGGCTCGCATCAGGATGCCATTGCCAAGGGCATGAAGTGGCGCGAGGAGAAGCACTGCGATAAGTGGACGGTACCGTATCTGCCAATCGATCCGACAGATGTCGGCAGAGTCTATGAGGCAGATGTCATCCGCATCAATTCTCAGTCGGGCAAGGGCGGCATCGGCTATCTGCTCGAAACGCAGTTCGGCCTCGACATGCCCAAGAAGATGCGCGAGGAATTCGGCTACATCGTCAAGGGCATTTCGGATCGTGCCCACAAGGAGCTGCTCCCGGCAGAGGTACACGAGATCTTCCAGAATACCTATGTCAACCTGAACAAGCCGCTCGAATACAAGGAGATCCATTACGTTCAGAAGAACGGCATTCAAGCTGCTGTGACTCTCATGCAGAATGGTCAGGAATACACCGTCAAGGCGGACGGTACCGGCCGTCTGGATGCGGTCAGCAATGCGATCAAGGCATTCCTCGGCAAGCAGTTCACGATCACGACCTACACCGAGCATGCACTGACCGTTTCCTCGAAGTCCGATGCAGTTTCCTATGTCGGCATCGACGCAGACGGCAAGACCTACTGGGGCGTCGGCATCCGCAGTGATATTACCGATTCGTCTGTGGCAGCGCTCTTCAGCGCACTCGACCGCTGGATGACTGCTGCAAAGTAAGCATTCCCTCGCAAGCCCGCCCGGTATTCCGGCGCGGGCTATGCGTGTTTTAGGGGACATTTGAGAACAGGAGAAACGAAGAAGATGATCCATTCCTTTTCATTAGGCGGCATCTGGCAGTTCTGTGCCGATGAAGCCCGGCATTTTACGGGCTTTCCGCCGACGACATTCGCAGACACGATCCCGCTTCCCGGCACGACTGCACAGGCAGGGAAGGGAACGCCGAATCCAAAACGCGAGGACGGCTGCCTGACCGAGGTATACCCCTACAAGGGGAATGCCTGGTTCCGCAGAAAGGTTCAGATCCCGGAGAGCTGCCGCGGGAAAGCAATGGAACTCTGTCTGGAGCGCACGCGCATCACGACACTGTATGTCAATGGCGAGCGGGTCGGCTCCTGCGACAGCCTTTGTACGCCGCACCGGTATGATCTGACTGCATGGTCACAGGCATCTGAGCTTGCATTGTGCATTTGCGTGGATAATGCCTCCTATCCGACCGCCGGCGGGCATATGACCTCGCCCGATACGCAGACGAACTGGAACGGCATTACCGGTGAGATCGCGCTGCGGTTTTACGATTCCAACAGCATCCGCAGCGTCCGTGTGATCCCGGATTGTCCGGCACGCCGCATCACGCTCCGGATGCGCACACAGGGAACAATCCGCACACTCAAGGCAGAAGGGGAATGGATCGGCCTGCAGGGCAGGATCGCTGACATTCCGCCGCAGATCCTCGAGGTCACCGTGCAGGAAAACGGCGAATGTACGGCGGTGATGCAGCTTGATGAGACGGCGCCGCTCTGGGATGAGTATTCCCCTGTCATCGGCAAGCTGACCCTGCGTCCGTTTGACAGCCAGGATGTGACGACCGTCAGCTTCGGACTGTCCGATCTGCGGGCAGACGGGCATACCTTTACCAGCCACGGCAGACCGGTATTCCTGCGCGGCAAGCATGACGGCATGATTTTCCCGCTCCTTGGCGCCGCCCCGACGACAGTGGAGGAATGGCTTCATGTCATGGGTACTGCAAAGCGCTATGGCATCAACCATTACCGCTTCCATACCTGCTGCCCGCCGGATGCGGCATTCACGGCAGCCGATCTCCTCGGCATCTATATGGAGCCGGAGATCTTCTTCTGGGGCTCTCTGCATGCACCCGGAGAGGAGGGTTTCAATCCTGCCGAGCAGGCGTACCTTGTCACCGAGGGCAGGCGGATGCTCGAGGAATTCGGGAACCATCCGTCCTTCTGCATGTTCTCCCTTGGAAATGAGCTCTGGGGCAGCCCGGAGCGGATGGGGGAGATCCTGCGGTATTACAAGCAGGACGAGCACCGGATCCTGTTCACACAGGGCTGCAATAATTTCCAGTTCTGGCCGAATCTGATTCCGGAGGATGATTATTTTGTGGGCGTCCGGCTCTCCGCTGACCGCCTGATCCGGGGCAGCTACGGCGCCTGTGACCAGCCCTTCGGCCATGTGCAGGCAGAGCGTCCTTCCACCATGCATTGCTATGATCCGCTGATCCTGCCGGAGGCATCCGCATCCGACGGGACAGACGGCGGTGCTGCGGAAATTGAGATCCAGTATGGCACCGGCGTCAAGAAAGTCCGCATCGACAATGCAACAAGCGGCCTGATTCCCGACAGGCCGGTCGTGACCCATGAGATCGGTCAGTACGTTACCTATCCCGATTTTACGGAGATCCCGAAGTATACCGGTGTCCTTCGCGCCCGCAATTTCGAGATCTTCCGCGAACGTCTCGAAGCGGCCGGAATGGGCGGACAGGCCGGGGATTTCTTCACCTGCTCCGGTCAACTGGCCGTGCAGTGCTACAAGGAAGAGTTGGAAGCTGTCATGCGTTCGCAGCTCATTGCGGGCTGTCAGATCCTTGACATTCAGGATTTCACCGGGCAGGGGACAGCACTTGTCGGCATCCTCAATGCGTTTATGGAAAGCAAGGGGCTGATTTCCGAAGAGGACTGGCGCGGCTTCTTTTCGGATTCCGTGCTGCTCGGCATGTTTCCGGACTATTGTCTGACAGACCGTCTGCATATGCAAATCAAGCTCCGACATTATGCCCCGGAGCCTGTGCATGAGAAAATGCAGTATACCATTCGGCGCGGGAAGGATATTCTCTCGACGGGGAAGATGGGTGTGGATGTCCAGGGGCAGGGCTTGTTTGCAATCGGTGAGATCGACTTTGTGCTGCCGCCTGTCTCGGAAGCACAGACGATTACTGTGACGCTGCAGCTTCCGCATACGCATAACAGCTATACGTTCCGGCAGTACCCGGTGCAGGAAATGCCCCTCATGCAGTCGGATGAAGTACTTTGCATCACCCACGATCTCCCGGAGGCCATGCAGGCGCTTGCAGAGGGCGGGCGTGTGCTCTTCCTTCCGGAATCCCTCACGGAAAAGGTCAGGGGCTTTTATTGTGCGGATTTCTGGTGCTATCCGATGTTCCGCAGCATTTCTGAAAGCATGGGCAAGGAGGTACCGGTCGGAACGCTTGGTCTGTGCATCGACAACGCACATCCCGCGCTGCAGGGCTTTGCGTCCGAGCACTGGTCTACGCCGCAGTGGTATGATCTGGTAACGCATTCGGATCTTGCTGTGCTGGACGGGACGGATGTGCAGCCGATCGTGCAGATGATCGACAATTTCGAGCGCAACCATAAGCTCGGCCTGCTGTTTGAATGCTCTGTTGGTCAGGGCAGACTGCTTGTCTGCACCGCAAGACTTGATGAAATCACAGACCGCATGGAGGTGCGCCAGTTTGCCAGGGGCTTGCTGGCCTATGCGCATTCCGATGCATTTGCACCGAAGGCTGCGCTGACAATGGAACAGGCGGAGAAGATCCTCCGATGACTCTTCCGGCACTGACAGAGAGCGAAACACAGTATGATCTGGAGTTCCGTGACACGGCGTTTCACGGCCTGATCCATAACTTTGCGGTGTCGGAGGACTATCAGACCGCTGTCACGATCTCGCGGTACGGGCAGTATGAGATCCTGGTCTATGACGATCTGGAGTTTTCCTACGTTATCTGGACGGGCTATACGAGAGGGGCACCCACTGTGTATTATGTGGAGGATACGCTGTACATCCTGCACCGTGATACGGTCATCAAGGTGACAGAGCCCGGGGTCTGGCAAACGTATACATTCGCCGATCCCAATGAAGGAGCGCGGTTTCTCAATGCACATCCCGGTGAAAACGCCTATGCCGTCGTTCAGGTCGGAGACAGGCGATACTTTCTTGAAAAAGGAAATCTGGTTTTCTCCATTGGGGACAGTGAGGGGACGTTCTATGTCACGGATGAGGGGACGCATACTCTCCCGTCGGTGGTCATCTCGGTCATCATGTCCCTGATGTTCGGGGTATGGCTGTATCGCACCTTTATGGATCAGTACCGGCAGAATCATCCTGAGAAGGACTGACGCACTTGTGCCTGATAAATGCAAGCGATTTCGAGGTTTTGCTTTCTTTTTGAAAGTTCAGACCGTACATCTTGACGAAAAAGAAAAAATATGGTATAATAAAGTGTATTTCATGTAGATACAACTGATTTTGTACGAATAACAAGGAGTGATCCCCATGGAAAAAATTCCGTTTCTGACCAAGGAACAGGCAGAGGAGATCTGCAAGACCTACCCGACCCCGTTCCATATCTATGACGAAAAAGGCATCCGTGAGAATGCCCGCCTTGTGCAGAAGGCATTTGCCTGGAACAAGGGCTACCGTGAGTATTTTGCCGTCAAGGCGACCCCGAATCCGTATATCCTCAAGATCCTGAAGGAAGAAGGCTGCGGTGTGGACTGCTCGTCCCTGACAGAGCTGATGATGTCGGATGCGTGCGGCTTTTCCGGCAGCGACATCATGTTCTCCTCGAATGTGACACCCGCGGAGGACTACAAGCTGGCGTACAAGCTCGGTGCCTATATCAACCTTGATGATATTACCCATATTGATTATCTTGACCAGCTCACCGGCATTCCGGAGACCATCTGCTGCCGGTTCAATGCAGGCGGCAACTTCACCATTTCGACCTTCGTCATGGACAAGCCGCAGGATGCCAAGTACGGCTTTACCCGTGAGCAGATGTTCGAGGGCTTCCGCAAGCTGATGGCAAAGGGTGCCAAGCACTTCGGCATTCATGCCTTCCTGGCTTCCAACACCGTCACAAATGACTACTATCCGACGCTTGCCCGCCAGATGTTCCAGCTTGCCGTGGATCTGAAAAACGAGACCGGCGCGGACATTCAGTTCATCAATCTCTCCGGCGGTGTCGGCGTGGCCTACCGCCCGGATCAGACTCCGAATGACATCCTTGCCATCGGTGAGGGCGTTCACAAGGTCTTCGATGAGATCCTGGTTCCGAACGGCCTGGGAGATGTGGCACTGTTCACGGAGATGGGACGCTTCATGCTTGCCCCCTACGGTGCCCTTGTGTCCCGCGTGCTCCACAAGAAGCACATCTACAAGGAATATGTCGGCCTCGATGCGTGTGCCGCCAATCTCATGCGCCCGGCTATGTACGGGGCATACCACCACATCACCGTGCTTGGCAAGGAGCATGAGCCGCTGACCTACCAGTGCGATGTGACAGGCGGCCTGTGCGAGAACAATGACAAATTCGCCATTGATCGGATGCTCCCGCCGACCGAGATCGGGGATCTGGTCTACATTCACGATACCGGTGCGCATGGATTCTCCATGGGCTACAATTACAACGGCAAGCTCCGCAGCGCCGAGCTTCTCCTCAAGGAGGACGGCAGCGTGCAGCTGATCCGCCGTGCGGAGACGCCCGCGGATTACTTTGCAACGTTTGATTTCTCCGGGATCATGGACAAGTATCTGAATCGGTAAGTAAAGCTGCGCCCCTCCGGGAATCCCGGAGGGGCGCAGTTAGAGTTTTACCCATAAAAGGGGCATATTCCTGTGCAAATTTAGATGGGCTGCCAAAATTCGACCCGTGTCGGATGTCAGCATTGACAAACCGTTCAAGCTATGGTATACTAAAATCAAGGGATTATGATTCCAAGGAGGGATACTATGAATATCTGGCATAATATCAGCCCGAAGCGCATCAGCGCAGAGGATTTTGTGGCTGTCGTGGAGATCCCCAAGGGCAGCAAGATCAAGTACGAGCTGGACAAGGAGACCGGTCTGATGAAGCTCGACCGGATCCTGCATACTTCGACGCATTATCCGGCAAACTACGGCCTGATCCCGCGTACCTTCGCAGATGATGATGACCCGCTCGATGTGCTGGTGCTCTGTTCGGAATCGCTCGGCCCGATGACGCTGGTCCGCTGCTACCCGATCGGTGTGATCCGCATGATCGACAACGGGCGGCATGATGACAAGATCATTGCCATTCCGTTTGACGATCCGAATTATAACACCTACCATTCCATTGACGAGCTGCCGTCGCATATTTTTGCCGAAATGACGCACTTCTTCCGCGTGTACAAGGAGCTGGAAAACAAGGAGACTGCCGTCAATGAGGTAGAATCTCTCGAGGTTGCCAAGCAGATCATCCATGAGGACATTGACCGCTATATTGAGAAGTTCTGCAAGTAATCCATCGGATATCCTGCGGCGGGGCGCCGCTTGAACATATCAAATTATGCAAGGGAGGTAACCTTCGCGGCTGCACCTGCGAAGGGCAAAAAAGCATGAGTAACACGGAAATCCTGTTCGACCATCAGACGAACGTGGCACCGCTTGGTGTCATCGCAATGAACAGTGCCACGGAGCTTGGCAGCAAGATCAATGATTATCTTGTCAAGTGGGCACACAAGGGCGGCTTCAACACCGAATCCTTCCTCATCGAGAGTGAGTGCCCGCGTTTCTCCTCCGGTGACGGCAAGGGTCTGATCAAATCCACCGTCCGCGGCAAGGATCTGTTCATCATCACCGACATGGGCAATTACAGCGTGACCTACGACTACTTCGGCATGAGAAATGCCATGTCTCCTGACGATCATTTCCAGGATCTCAAGCGCATCATTCAGGCCGCATCCGGCAAGGCATACCGTATCAATGTCATTATGCCGATCCTGTACGGCGGTAGACAGCACCGCCGCAACTACCGCGAATCTCTTGACTGCGCTGTTGCACTGCAGGAGCTGCAGGCAATGGGTGTTGCGAATATCGTGACCTTTGACGCGCATGATCCGCGTGTCTGCAACGCAGTACCGCTGATGGGCTTCGACAATGTGATCCCGTCCTATCAGGTGCTCAAGGCAATGTTTGAAAGCATTGATGATTTCCATGCGACCAAGGACAGCTTCATGGTCGTATCTCCCGATGAGGGTGCACTCAACCGCAACATGCTCTATGCCTCCGAGCTCGGTGTGGATATGGGTATGTTCTACAAGCGCCGTGATTATTCCCGCATTGTCGGCGGCAGAAATCCGATCGTAGCACATGAGTACCTCGGCAACAGCGTTGAGGGTAAGGATGTATTCATTGCCGATGATATTATTTCCTCCGGTGAGTCCATGCTCGATATTGCCTACGCACTGAAGAAGCGCGGTGCAAAGCGCATTTTTGCCTATGCAACCTACTCCATCTTCACCAACGGTCTTGAGAAGTTTGACAAGGCTTATGCAGACGGCTTCATTTCCGGCGTATTCGGTACGAATCTGACCTACCGCAGCCCGGAGCTGAAGGGACGCGAGTGGTTCCACGAGGTTGATGTATCCAAGTATGTGGCATATTTCATTGCCTCGATCAACCACGATGTATCCATCAGTACTGTGCTTGACCCGCACGAGAAGATCCGCAAGCTCCTCGACGAACACAAGTAATACGAAGCGGCATCCTTTTGCAGGATGCCGCTTTTTGTTTACCATTCTTCGTCCTCATTGATCCGGAAGCAGTAGCGTTTTCCGCTTTTGACCTGCACCCAGAGCAGCCGGTCACCGCGCTTTGCATTCCGGAAATCCGGGAATACCACGCATTCCATTTCGCCGTCCGCATCTGACAGGATGCAGGGCGGCTTTTCTGTGGCCGCGCCCTTGTCTCTGCAAGTGCTTTCTCCGCACATGTAGTTTCCCTTCTCAATGCAGTCAAGGTCATTGCCGGGGCCGAGTGTACGCCCCCATCCGCGAATGATGAGAGCAACAGCGGCCAGAAGACACACGATCCAGAGCAGTCCCGTATCTCCGTCAGAGCCGCCGGTCATGCCGTGATCGCTCAGATGCGAGAAGTCCTGAATGCCGGGAACGGTCGTGAGCAATGCTGCAAATACCACGATGCCCAGGATCACTCTCCCGTTGTGACGCCGTTCCTTGATGTAATGTGTGAGCTGCCGTTTCTGCTTGTCTGTCAGTTCCATGACGGAATCCTCCTGCTGTATGTAATTGATATTTACATTATAGCACAGACGTCAATAAATGTCAATAGGTAATCCCGGCAGAAGTCTGCCGGGATCTGGTTTATTTTTGCAGTACTCTTTCAAATGCGAAATAGTTCTCCGGATTCTCCTTCGGGGTGTACACTGCAAATTCGATATGCCGGAAATAGCCGCGGAATTCCTCTGTCAATTCCTTGTATACGGCAGCGACTACATCCGGATTATTCCGGAATGCGCCGCAACCGAATGCACCGAGCACCAGGACTTCGTTGCATTGTGCTGCCGCTGCCTGTAAGATCCGGCGTCCGCGGGACAGGTGCAGCTCCCGGAGCGCTTCATCCGACATCCGGATGGCGCTGCCGGTTCCGGGATTCATGGGATTGACCGGCTTGCTGCGAAGATTCGGGGCTGCGCAGGTAATCACCCCGACCTTGCACCAATCGGATTTCGGCATCAATTGCGGGACATCCTCATCTGTTTTGAAGATAATGACCTCCGGAGTATACAGCACGGTATCCGTATAGCGGACATCATGCCTGTTCCTGTGAAATTCGTAATAATACCCCCGCAGATGGGAGGAATTGAGCGCCGGGTAAAGCGTAGAGCAGCGGCACAGGCATTCCTCCTGCGCACGGGCGCCGGACACAACACCCCCGCCGGGATTCGTGGCCGAAGCAAAGTTGTGTACTGCGATCCTTGCATCCGGATACTCTTTTCTCAGCCGCATTGCAGCGGCAAATGTCCTGTCATGTGAGAGTGTCACAGCTGTATCATATTCCGGATTGCAGGGAACCGGAATGGCGATCTGCTCCGGATAGAAGACCGTCGCGCGTTTTGAGAGCAATGCCGCACGGCGCAGCGTTTCATCCGTTTCCAGCATTTCCTCCGTGTCACGGAATACACGGATCAAAGTTGCCTGGTCTGCCATATCACACCTCCGCAAGCTTTTCAAATTCGTCGATCAGCCCGGCAAACATGGCGACAGCGCTGTCAAATACATCTGTCCGGGTCATATCCACGCCGGCCACCTTGAGCGATTCGATCGGATTCTTGGTGTGGCCGAGCTTCAGAAATGCAAAGTACGATTCGAGTGCGCCCGGCTCACCCGCACGGATGCGGCTGACGATATGGCTCGCAGCAGAAAGACCGACTGCATACTTGTATACATAGAAATTGTAATAGAAATGCGGCACCCGCATCCATTCACAGGCGATCTCCTTGTCAAGCACCACGGTATCTCCGAAATATTTCTCATTGAGCTTGTAGTACAGATCGCACAGCAGCTCTGCCGTGAGGATTTCGCCGGCCTCGGCGCGTGCATGGGTCTGCTGCTCAAATTCCGCAAACATGATCTGCCGGTAGATCGTGGCCTTGTACAGGTCGAGGAGATTGCCGAGGATCGTGAGCTTTTCGGCCTTGTCGTCCGTATGCTCCAGACGGTAGAATGCCAGCAGCAGCTCATTGACGGTGGACGGCACCTCTGCAACGAAAATGCTGTAATCAGCATACTGCGGCAGATTGTTGTGTCTGGTAAACCAGCTGTGCATGGAGTGGCCGGATTCATGCGCCAGTGTCGAAACATCATCGTCGAGTCCCTGGAAATTCAGCAGGATATACGGCGCCGTGGAAGCGCATCCGCCGGAGAATGCCCCGCCGACCTTGCCGGCATTCGGGTAGATGTCCACCCAGCGGTCAGCATAGCCCTGACGCAGAATATCGACATATTCCTGACCAAAGACGGAAACGGCATTCAGCACCTCCTCAACGGCCTCCGGATAGGTGTACTTCCGGTCAACCGCCCCGGCATTCATCGGAACATAGGTGTCATACAGGTGCATTTCATCCAGCCCCAGAACCTTCTTTTTCAGGCGGTAATAGCGGAACAGGACATCCAGATGGCCGGAAACAGCATTGACCATATTCTGGTAGATCTCCGGCGTCATGTGGTCGGGGAACAGCGCCTTCTCCAGCGCGGAGCCGTAATGCCGCACCTTGGCAGAAACCTTTTCTGCTTCGACCTGTCCGGCGTAGAGGGAGGCAAAGGTATTGGAAAACTGCCGGTAGCCTGCATAGAGCGTGGTGAATGCCGCCTTGCGCACTTCGCGGTCAGGAGAGCGCAGATACATGGCGTAATTGGTATCGGTCAGCTCCACCTCATTGCCCTGTGCATCGCGGATGGTGCCGAATTTCATATCTGAGGAGGTGAATGTCTCATAGGTATCCTCGGCCGTTCCTGTGACCTTCTGATAGGCAGCAAGCAGCTGTTCCTCCGCACCGGAAAGCGTATGCGGCTTGTAGCGGAAGGTATTGCGCAGCAGAATGCCGTACTCCTCCTCCAGAGCCGGAAGCTCCCGGAAGAAGGCTGCAAGCTGTGCTTCCTCCAGTGTCAGGAGCAGCGTATCAAAGGGCGCGGCTGCCTCGCCGTAATCCGTCAGCAGATTTTGTGCGCGTCCCATGATCGTGCGTGCTTCATTATCTGACGTATCAGTGGAATACCGCAGATGCGCGTAGGTGTAGAGCCGTTCTGCCAGAAGTCCGGTGTCTGAAACCGTCCTGACGGCTGCATAAAGCGCCTGTGCAGACGCAGTCATCGCTGCAATGAGTCGGGGAAGCGTGCGGATCTTTTCGGAGGCCTCCGCAAGCGCAGCCTCCCAGGCAGCGGTATTCTCATACACGGGAGTCAGATCCCAAGTGTCCTGTACAGCAATCTCATTTCTGTTCATCGGTGATTCTTCCTTTCTATATGATGATCCCTTCCAGATGATCGCATTCATGCTGAATGATCTGCGCGGTAAAGCCGGAAAAGCTGCCCTTCCGCGGCTTGAAATCCGGATCGAGCCATGTGACCTCGATCCGGTCATAGCGCACGGTTTTCCGCACGCCTGTCAGTGAAAGGCAGCTTTCCTCCGTGCGGTAGGGATCTGTTTTTTTGGTAATGCGCGGGTTGACCATGACAATGTCCATGATGTCCGAAGAAAAGATGATGATGCGCTTGTTCACGCCGATCATATTTGCAGCCATCCCCACACAGTGTTCCCGGTTGGCACGCAGTGTATCCCGCAGGTCACGGATGACCTCGGCATCCTCTTTTGTGGCCGGGACAGATTTTTTGCGCAGCAGCCGGGTATCACGGCAGATTTCCCGAATCATCCTGATCGCTCCTTTCCAGTATACATTTTCATGATACCATGTTTCCGGAAAAAAGTCAAGGCAGTGTGCACCGTTAACAAATTGCCGCTTGCATCCTGCCCGGATTCGTGGTATACTATACATGAAGCCCATTCGTTTTGTACCAAAGGAGGTCACCTATGCAGAAGCCGGAAATGATCCTGTTCGATTTCGGACACACCCTGATCGGGGAATTTGATTTCAACCCGCTGCGCGGCAACAGTGCTGTTTTTCCCTATCTCACGAAAAATCCCAATCACATCACCCCACAGCAGTTCAGCGACCGGATGCAGGCGACATTCAGCGAGCTGCGGCGCATTTCCGGAGGCCATCTGGAATTTCTGGAGGAAAACATGCTCCGGTATGTGCTCTCCTCGTTCGGCATGGAGCTGCGCATCCCGCTTGATGCGGCATCCGAGGTGATCTGGGACAATATCACGGACATGCAGCCCATGCCCGGCGTCAAGGAA
>CACZPI010000003.1 GCA_902783005.1 uncultured Ruminococcus sp.
CGAGCAGGAAGCTGTTGCAATGATCGACCCGAGAAACCTCGACACCCTGCTGCACCCGCAGTTCGATGCCAAGGCAATCAAGGCTGCTACTCCGCTGGGCAAGGGTCTTGGCGCATCCCCCGGCGCTGCCTGCGGTAAGGTTGTCTTCACTGCTGACGATGCAGTGGCCTGGGCTGAAAAGGGTGAGAAGGTCATCCTGGTTCGTCTGGAGACCTCTCCTGAGGACATCACCGGCATGAAGGCTGCTCAGGGTATCCTGACTGTCCGCGGCGGTATGACCTCCCACGCTGCCGTTGTAGCCCGTGGTATGGGTGAGTGCTGCGTATCCGGCTGCGGCGACATCAAGATGGACGAGGAGAACAAGAAGTTCGAGCTGGCAGGCAAGACCTTCCACGAGGGCGACGAGATCTCCATCGACGGTACCACCGGTAACATCTACGAGGGCATCATCCCGACGGTTGACGCTCAGATCGCAGGTGAGTTCGGCCGCATCATGGCTTGGGCTGACAAGTACAGAACCCTGAAGGTTCGTACCAATGCAGATACCCCGGCAGACGCCAAGAAGGCTCGCGAGCTGGGCGCTGAGGGCATCGGTCTGTGCCGTACCGAGCACATGTTCTTCGAGGCTGACAGAATCGCTGCATTCCGTGAGATGATCTGCTCCGATACCGTTGAAGGCCGTCAGGCTGCTCTGGCCAAGATCGAGCCAATGCAGCAGGGCCACTTCGAGGCTCAGTACGAGGCTCTCGAGGGCAACCCGGTTACCATTCGTTTCCTGGATCCGCCTCTCCACGAATTCGTTCCGACTGAGGAAGCTGACATTGCCGCTCTGGCCAAGGCTCAGGGCAAGACCGTTGAGGACATCAAGGCAATCATCGCATCCCTGCACGAGTTCAACCCGATGATGGGTCACCGCGGCTGCCGTCTGGCTGTCACCTATCCGGAGATCGCCAAGATGCAGACCAAGGCTGTTATCAAGGCTGCCATCAACGTTCAGAAGAAGCATCCGGACTGGACTGTAAAGCCGGAGATCATGATTCCGCTGGTAGGCGATGTCAAGGAGCTCAAGTTCGTCAAGAACATTGTTGTTGAGACTGCTGACGCTGTCATTGCTGAGGCTGGCGCTAAGCTCGAGTACGAGGTTGGTACCATGATCGAGATTCCGAGAGCAGCTCTGACTGCCGACGAGATCGCAGCAAATGCTGACTTCTTCTGCTTCGGTACCAATGACCTGACCCAGATGACCTATGGCTTCTCCCGTGACGACGCAGGCAAGTTCCTGGGCGCTTACTACGATGCCAAGATCTTCGAGTCCGATCCGTTCGCAAAGCTCGACCAGGCTGGTGTCGGCAAGCTGATGGAAATGGCAATCAAGCTCGGCAAGCCGGTTAACCCGAAGCTGCACTGCGGTATCTGCGGTGAGCACGGCGGCGACCCGTCCTCTGTTGAGTTCTGCCACAAGATCGGTCTGGATTATGTTTCCTGCTCTCCGTTCCGCGTGCCGATCGCAAGACTGGCTGCGGCTCAGGCTGCTATCGCAGAGAAGAAGTGATTCCGGTTATTGGAAATCGCTGAAAAAAAGCGCGTAATTGCGTGCGTATCTGAATGATACGATCACCCCTGCCGCATAACAGGCGACAGGGGTGATTTTTTGTATCTGGTTTGCACCGGCATCCGGCAAAAGTCCTGTGAATCGGTATCACAGATTCCGTCTTGACTTATCCTCTGTTTTTTGGTATACTTAAAATGTATGAAGTGACTTCTGCTTCCATGCAATGAACACCTGAACCAATACAAGACAGTACCGGCTTGATCTCTGAGGCGAAAACCAATCAGAAGCCTTACCGGTTGAGGAGGTGATTCCTGTGAATCGGCTCAGTAAAGAATTCAGCAAGATCATCAGTGACGATATGCAGCGGCATCGGCTGCAATTCAAGCTCGTTTTCATTGCACTTGCTTTGATCTCCTTTGTCATGACGATCATGAATGTCATTACGGATAAGGGGCTCCTGACAATTGCGACACTGGCCTTTTCCGTGCTGTGCTTCGTCAACTACCTGCTCACGCTCCGCAACAGCAAGAAGCTGTTCGATGTGGTGGGCATCCTGTTTGTGATCGAGCTGACAGCACTCTTTGTGTTCTTCATCATTTCCGGAAACCCGGAAGGCTTCTCGGCGATCTGGATCTGTATACTGCCATCCTGCGGCATGCTGCTGTTCGGCAGAAAAATGACCTCGATCCTCTCCGGCTTCCTGCTGCTGCTCCTGCTGTTCTTCTTCCAGACGGAGCCCGGACAGTCGATGCTGATGTATGACTATACCGAGAGCTTCCGGATGCGTTTCCCGATCCTGTTTGCGTCCGCCTTCTTCCTCGCCTTCATCCTTGAGACAATCTACGTCCACACCTACCGGGAGCTGGTGAACACCCGTTCCAAGCTCGAGGTGATGTATGCGCATGATTATCTGACCGGAGCGCTCAACCGTCACGGTCTGAGTGAAATCTATGAGCAGACAAAGCCCGGCAGGGAGCAGTCTGTGATGATGTTTGATCTGGATCATTTCAAGAGGATCAACGACACCTACGGACATGGCACCGGTGATATCGTCCTGAAGACGGTCGCACAGAAGATCCAAGAGATGACAAGCCCGCCGCTCTGTCGCTGGGGCGGTGAGGAATTCGTCGTGTGGTTCCCGGAGGAGAGCATTTCCGACAGCTTTGCGGAGAGCATCCGTCTTGCGGTGAAAGAGCTCCCGATCATAGATGAGAAGGGCAATGAGGTGCATATTACCATCAGCATCGGCATTGCCAGAGGCACTGACCGGGACGATATGCACGATCTGATCAACATTGCAGACGAACATCTGTACAAGGCCAAAGCAAGCGGGCGGGACTGTGTTGTCTCGTAACCGGAAAGCCGCATATACCGCCGACAGCAGTCTCCGTGTGAGGCTGCTGTGTCATATCCGCCTGACAATCCTGCTTGTCGGCTCACATGCAAGCCGACAAAAACGCCCCTCTCACCATGGAGAGGGGCGTATTTTCAGTCTCTTCTGTGCCGTTTGCCCTGCTTGTCGGCATACATCAGCGCGTCGGCCTTCTGGAACATCTGCTCGAAATCCTCATTCTGCGCCGTGTAGACACCGATCGAAGCCGATACCTCGTATTCCTTGCCGGAATGCCGGTTGTATGCGGAAAGCTGCCCGAGAATGTCCTTCCGGATCACGCCGGCATCCGGGGTGTCCGTCAGCAGCGCGATCATTTCATCGCCGCCGTACCGGCAGCAAAGCCCGCCGCGGCAGACCTCATGCAGCGCACTGGCTGCGACCGAGATCGCATTGTCGCCCTCGGTATGGCTGAAATGGTCGTTGATGTATTTGAGCCCGTCTAAATCGCACAGCACCAGCGTCAGCGGCAGCTCCGGCGATGCGCTGACAAGCTGCCGGTACTGCATCAGGAAGGCGCTCCGGTTCATCAGCCCCGTGAGGGCATCATATTTGTACATCTCCTCGACCACCGCCTGCAAATGCAGCTGGTAATGCTTGCTGCGGTAGCCGGAAATGGCGGAGCTGAGGATCATGGCAATCTGTGTCATCTTCAGGTAATTGGACA
The DNA here is from genome assembly GCA_902783005.1 of uncultured Ruminococcus sp. Taxonomy (GTDB): domain Bacteria; phylum Bacillota; class Clostridia; order Oscillospirales; family Ruminococcaceae; genus UBA3855. The sequence continues at coordinate 3,610 of CACZPI010000003.1, forward strand.
GATCTGCGTTCTGGTAATGGTAGCAGACATATCCGAGCGGAATGTCCAGATGATGCAGCGCCAGCAGAACGACCGGATTTCCGGGCGCCAGCAGATCCTCCATGCGCGGCGCGATCTCGGCGGCCGGCAGCAGCGAGCCTTCATTCTCGTGCCAGTCCGAATCGCAAAGCACATACAGCTTTTCCCCGAAGGTCGTCGCGGAATGGATCTTCGCCGGGTCGCAGGCGGGATTGAGCACCTCCTGCTTGACCATGCAGCTCATGCAGTAGAACAGCCCGTGATGCAGTACCTCCGAGACCTCCGCAGGCGTATTCGATGCCTGAATGTCGGAGGAGAGCGTATTGAGCCGCTCATCCTCATTGCGGAAGCGGTTGAAGGTATCATTCAGGCCGTTGATGAAGTCCACCACATCTATCGTATGCCGCGGAATGCAGCCGCAGGATTCCGACAAAAGCAGCGACGGGATCAGGCTGACATGCGGCGGGAGCGGCTCGCCCTCTGCATGGGCGAGGATCAGATCCGAAATCTTCTGCCCCAGTGCGGTGTAATCGCACTTGGCGGAGGTGATCTTCGGAATGGAATAGCGGATCGCATCAATGCCGTCAAATCCCGTGACGATCACATCCTGCGGCACGCGCAGCCCGTTGACGGAAAGCTCGACCGCCACAGCAATGGCCATTGTGTCATTCGCACAGACGATCGCCTGCGGAAGCCGGTGCCCGTCGATCAGCCGCTTGGCAGCCTGCCGCGCCGGGTACGCCCAGAAATCGCCGTAGCTGATGTCATTTTCCCCCAGCTCCATGCCGTATTCCGCAAGGACGCGGCGCATGACCTGTTCCCGGGCAAGGGCGAAATCATTGTCCTTCATGCCGGAAATATAGTGGAAGCGGGTGATGTGATGATGCTCAATGAGATGGCGGACGACCTCCGCGAAGCCTGCTTCATAGTCAAATTGGATGCAGCAGCAGTTCTCCAGCGGCTCCGTGCCGTTGACGCCGAACACGGGAATATTGTGGGAATGCCCGTACTGCGCGATTTTCTCAACATACCGTTCGTCAAGGATCTTGTCGCGGAGAATGACGAGGGCGTCGGTATGCACCTGGTCGATCAGGTCAAACACCGTGGCCTGTCCGGCATCCTGCGGGGTTTTCCAGAACATGTCCGATGAGGTCGCAAAGACCATGACGCGCCACCCGTGCGGTGCCAGCGCCATGCTGAGTGCTTCGAGAAATTCCCGCAGCACATCCTCATGCAGATGTGAAATGCAGACGCCGCAGATCCGGTATCCCTTGAGCATGGCCGACTCCTCCTTTCCGCCAGTATACAGATTTCAGCATAATTATTATAGCATATTTTACGTCGGAATGCAAGACTTTTTTGGTAAAATTGACGTAAGGTAAGCTGAAAATCTGTCCGTCACCGGATGGCACCGGTATGGCAGGCGGCCTTGCATTTGCCGCAGCGGATGCATTCGGCGCCGTTCACGCCTTTTGCGGGATCAATGCCCATGGGGCAGGCGGATGCACAGGCGCCGCAGGCGGAGCAGGCATCGGGCTGCACGGTGATCTGATGGACGGAAAAACGGCTGCACAATGCATAAAATGCGCCAAGCGGGCAAAGATACCGGCAGAAGCACCGCGGGATCCGGACCGCCGCCAGAAGCAGCGCGGCAAGGACGGTGAGCTTCCAGGAAAAGAGCATTCCGGTCAGGGCGCGGAGCCGCGGATCGGCAAGCAGATGGGGGATGCCGGCTTCGAGGGTGCCGGCGGGGCAGAGGTATTTGCAGAACCAGGGCTTGCCGAGGCCATAATCATCGCGGATGACGGCGGGAAGGAGCAGCACGAGGAAAAAGAGCACGGCATATTTGAGATACCGGAGCATGCGGTCGGCCTTGCGGGGAATGTTCCGCTTCCGGAGGGGGATCCTGGCAAGGAGATCCTGCAAAAATCCGAAGGGGCAGGCAAATCCGCACAGCAGCCGTCCGAAGAGGGTGCCGCACAGCAGGAGAATGCCGAGGGCATAGAAGGAAATGCGGTGGCGCCCCCCGGCGGCAACGGTCTGCAAGGCGCCGACAGGGCAGGAGCCGAGGGCAGCGGGGCAGGAATAGCAATTGAGGACGGGCAGGCAGAGCAGCTTCCCGCGTCCGGAATAGAGGTGCCCTTTGGCAAGCCCCGCCGCATACCCGTTGCAGACGGCAGCGGCAAGGAGCTGGATGACGGGGCGCAGGCGGGCAGCATTCAGCCGATGCCGATGCATTCGAGACATACGCGCACCGCCTTTTCCCAGATTTCCGCCGGTTCACCGCGCACGATGCCGAGGACGATCAGCACCGCTCCGGCTGTCAGCCCGGCCATGCGCATCAGATTTCGTTTCATACCGATCCCTGCCTTCCTGTTTTTTATCATTATAGCACTTCCCCTCAAAAAATGCAAGTTTCATGCCCTTTGGGGTCAGGCAGTATGACTTCCAAAATGACAACCGTTTTTGACAGCCTCACGGGGTCAGGCAGCAAAGCCCCTTGTCTCTCCCCTCCCTCCGCAGGCGGGGCGTAGTCCGACTATCACCAAAGTGACGCAGCACAGCCAAAAACCTGATAGTATGTATATCAAACCGCCGAAAATGCCGTTTTTTATTGCACCCTGCACATAATTAACTGTTAATAATTGTGGATAACAAACAGGAACTTTCCCCATTTTCTTTCTTGTGAATATACACAAACCCGGAGCGGTCAACCCATCCGGGATTTTGTCAAACCGTAGAAAATTCCGGGAAATGCCGCAGATGTTCCGAAAACCTGTTGACCTTTTGGGATTTTCCATGTATAATAACAATATGCAAGGTAAGCAAATACACATACGACTACACTGCAAAGATGGGAGAGTTTGATTATGTTTGTGAAAGATGTAACTGTACAGAATCAGGTGGGTCTGCACGCAAGACCGGCAACATTCTTTATCCAGAAGGCTAACGAGTACAAGTCCTCGATCTGGATCGAGAAGAAGGAGCGCCGTGTCAATGCCAAGTCCCTGCTGGGCATCCTGTCCCTCGGTATCGTAGGCGGCACGGATATCCGCATCATTGCTGACGGCTCTGACGAGCAGGCTGCTGTTGA
>CACZPI010000004.1 GCA_902783005.1 uncultured Ruminococcus sp.
CCAGCAGCAGCGGTCGGGATAGCAGCCATGCAGCTTACTACGGACAGAGCAGCAACGGAAGCCATAACCTTCTTAAAGCTAATCTTCTTCATTTCAGTTCATTTCCTTTCAAGAAATTTTATATGAAGGCACCGCACCGCAGGCACGGTGCCTTTCATGACTTGTGTTTTGTCAGGGTGATCTGATTGCGACTCAGATGAGGCCCTTCTTGGCAGCGATTGCCTTGGAGAACTTCGGATATACGGAGGAATCGGTCAGGATCTCCGGAATCCACTGGGTGGTGTTCCGCTCAGCCTTCAGGCCGTCAACTGCAGCGTAGTACAGGATCAGGGATGCATCAGTAGAATCCAGCAGGGACTCGCCGGTCTTGCCCTCTACATTGATGGTCTTGCCGTGATCCTTGGACTCGCCGTTGACATCGCCCAGGAAGTATACAAAGTTCTCAAGCTCCTCGTCAGTCTCCTCGCCGGAGTAGATCTTTGCAGTATCGCTGCTCAGACCTGCCTTTGCAGCATAGGTCAGAACCAGAGATGCGTCAACAGAGTTTGCAACATTGTTCAGGTCAACGTCGCCCTTGACACCGATGTAAACATCAGCGAATGCGATCGGGTCGAGAAGCTGGTAATCGTCGTTGCCGTCCTCATCCTTGAAGTTGTACTGAACGTACAGGGTTGCCTGGTGGTTGCCGTTCGGCTTGAGCTCGTTGTTGAATACATCAGCAGGAGTCAGTGCCGGGTCAGCCTCAGCGGTGGGCTTGGTGGAGAATGCGAAGTCGTTCACATCCAGCTCTACCTCTTCGGTAGTGCCGTCTGCCTTGACCAGAGTAGCCTTTGCGCTGGTGATCAGGTCAGCCGGATCGAATGCGTTCGGGTCATGAGAGAAGTAGAAGTTGCCCTCAGTCTTGACCTCGATGGAGATGTTGCCAGGATTTACAACGGTGTCGTCGTAAGTCGTGGTAGCCTCGGTAGAGGAAGTAGCCTCAGTGGACTCGGTAGAAGTCTCCGTGCTCTCCGTAGAAGCAGTGGTCTCAGTGGTCTCAGTAGAAGCGGTGGACTCAGTGGACTCCGTGCTCTCAGTGGACTCAGTAGACTCTGTGCTCTCAGTGGACTCAGTGGACTCAGTGCTCTCAGTGGACTCAGTGCTCTCAGTAGACTCGGTGGATTCAGTAGACTCAGTGGACTCGGAAGTCTCGGTGGTCTGCTTCTCCTCAACCTCGGTTACATAGACGATTCTGTATACGTCCCATGTGCCCTCGCCGGTCTGTGCATTGCCGTCAGCCTCGCCGGTCACCTCGAAGATCTTGGCGCCGAGGATCTGTGCGCCCTCTGCGATCTGCTTGCCTTCCTTCTCGAGCTCAGCCTCGATGAAGTCTCTGTAGATGCTGTAATCGGTAACCTCGTCGGTCAGGTAGCCCCATGCCTCGCCGTTGCCCTTGAGATCGTCGAACTCAGCGGAAACGGTGATGTTGGAAGCATCCTTGACAACGCCCATCACGTCAGCAGCAGTCAGGTTGATGTCGTAGGTGTTGAGCTGTGCGCTTACCTGAGCGACAACCTTGTCGAATACCTTTGCTGCGTTGATGTAGTACTTGCTTGCCTCAACGTCTGCAACGGAAGCGGGAACTCTGCTTCTGTTGGCATGCTCAGCAGCGAGCAGTGCATCGGCATTTGCATAGGTGTTCTCCTGAACGTCGCCGGAAGCGGTGGTAGCTCTGTCAGCGCGGTCTTCATTTCTGTTGTAGAACTTCTTGAGTGCGTCGATCATCTTGTTGACGTCGTCATTTGCGAAGTCCTCTGCATCTGCGAGCTCTGCAGCAGTGCCGTTTGCCTGGTAGTAAGCGAGCGTTGCATCCGCAGAAGCCTTGGCGATCTGCTCAGCAGCAGCCTCGAGCTCCTTGGCGAGCTTCTTGCCGGACTCTACATCGGTAGCGCCGTTGATGTTGACAGCAGCAGAAGCGGATACAGACTTGCTGTCGAGCTTGCTGGTGTCGATGGTGATGACAACAGAGCCCTTGACGATCTTCTCGCCAGACTTGACGATGGTGATGTTCTTGCCCTTCTTGTCCTCGCTTGCCTGCATTCTTGCAACGACTGCATCAGCCATATCGTAGTCAACGTCGATGGTGACAACGATCTCCTGATCGCCGAACTTTGCAGTAGCGGTGCCTGCATTTGCTGCAACAGCATCCTTGAGTACCTGTACATACCATGCATTTCTGCCGAGGTCTTCAACCAGGCTCTTTGTATCGAGTGTTACGGACTGACCGCCCAGGTCGTTCATAGCAGTCTTTGCCTTCTCATTCCAGTCAGAGATCTGTGCAAAAGCGTACTCCTGCTGTGCTTCCGCGCCCTTGAAGGCACGGCCTGCATCTGCAACCTTGACCGGTACATTGACTGCAACGTCAGAATTAACACCGACAAAAGTGTTGACATCCAGAGTCGTTGTAGCTGCTGTCTCACCCTCTGCGAAAGAAGTGAACAGCACGGTCTGGGACAGAGCTACCGGAACAGTAAGAGCTGCCGCCATGACTCTCTTCAGAAATGACTTCTTCTGAATTGAATTCTTCATTGTTCGATTACCTCTCTCTTCTTTAAAGATTCTTCTGAATTTTTATATGCTTTTATATGCTTCGCATGTATATGCATATAAAAATTGCTTTCACGGTTTGTTCGGATTGGTTTCATGTAGTGCATGCTTCCGGAAAACCGGTATGCGGACTGCGATGTAATGCTGTATGAATCGTGCTTGCTAAATTTTTTGAAAAATCTGGCATTAAACGATTACACAGGCGCCCGGCACAAACTGCCTTGTACCGTGTGCCACATAGGATCCCCGGAGCTGTTTCGCAAAGCGTTTTGCAGCGGCCGATCCGGTGTGATTGTATGCAGCCCAAACGTAGAAGCCCGAAGGCTCCGACGTTTTATACTCATATTTTATCATATTATTCCGGGAATGTCAACACCCCGCCTCTTTTTTTCTTGAAAATATTGCATGATTTTTCTTTCCCTTTTTAGCCGTTTTGCACAACATGTCAGGTACTATTTACCATTTTTGTCGGTTTATTTCATGCTTTGCAGCATTTTCCACCGGGGAATGGGTTTCGGTTTTGCAGATATTTTGACAATTCCACAAATGGCGGGATTTGGGGGGCTTCGCCATCTGCCCCCGGCATTCACAAAACAAAGAAAGCCCCTGATGCGCACAGCATCCAAGGACACTGTGCGCATCGGTACGGAAAGGAAACTTCATGAAGAAACGGAGCTGTCTATTATAATAGTATAGGGATCAGTCCTCCTGGCGGGTCTCCTGGAGGGTGAGCTGCACCTCGAGCTTCTGGCCGCTGCGGTAGAGGCCGATGGTGACGGTGTCACCGGCATTGTGCTCATTCTTGATGGAATTAAGCTCATCCATAGAGGTGATGTCGGTGCCCTCGATGGAAACGATGACGTCGGAGGGCTGGATGCCGGCCTGTTCTGCGGCGCTGCCCTCACCGACGGAGTAGACATAGACACCCTGCGGGAGGTTGAAGCGCTCGGCATCTGCCTCGGACACATTCACACCGGTAATGCCGAGCTGCGGACGGCCTGCCACATAGCCGTAATTGATGAGGTCATTGATAATGTCCTTCGCGTCCGTGATCGGAATGGCGAAGCTCAGGCCTTCGACGCTGGTCGAGCCGTAGGTGCTGCCCATCTTCGCGGAATTGATGCCGACGACCTGGCCGTAGCTGTTGAGCAGCGGGCCGCCGGAATTGCCGTTGTTGATGGCAACATCGGTCTGAATGAGCGTCATGTCCTTCTCATTGATGGTGACCTCGCGGTTGAGTGCGGAAACAATGCCGCAGGTCGTGGTGCCGAACAGCTCGAATCCGAGCGGATTGCCGATGGCTACGACCAGCTCACCGACCTCCAATTCATTGCTGTCACCGAATTCCGCCGGCGTCAGCCCGGTAGCGTCGATCTTCAGCACGGCAAGGTCTGTCTGGAGATCATAGCCGACGATCTGCGCTTCATATTCCGTCTCGTTCTCGTCACCCATGACGACCGAAACACTCACGGCCTTGCCCGCCTTGACCTCGGATTCGTCATCGTAGATGCAGTGTGCATTCGTAATGACATAGCCGTCCTCGGTCATGACAATGCCGCTGCCGGTGGCGGTGAACTGAGAGGTCTGCTGCTGCTGGTTGCCGCCTCCGCCGCCGTAGAAATTGTAGAAATCAAATCCCCAGTTATTGAAGGAATTGCTCGGGGTGTACTCAAATACGGAGCTGATGCCGACCACGGAGGGCATTGCCTTCTCGACGATCTGCGGGATCGTCAGCGCATCCTCGCGGGCAGCGCTGGAGATCCAGTTGGATGCGGCGGCGGCAGTCGCCTTGGTGCTTTCGGAATCGGTCTCGGAATCCGCCGTGCTGTCGGAATCGTCCGTGCTGCTTGCGGCTGCTTCGGATTCGGCATCGGCCGTCCAGTTCTTGGCATTGTCCTGGCCGAAGAGCTTGTACATTTCGACGGAGGACACGGAGACAATGGCAACGGCTGCCAGGCCTGCAACGATCTTGAGGAGCGTCCTGCCTGCGCCGCCGGATTTCTTGGGGGAATTGCCGGCAGGATCGGCGTAGCAATTCACATAATTGCTGCCGCCGTTCTGTGCGGAGGGATCGTCATAGAAGTTGTTGTAATCCGGGATCTGCTGGTCGTAGGGATTCTGGTTGTTCTGGTTGTTCTGGTTGTTCTCAAACATGGTGGATACCATCCTTTCTATTCTGCATCAAGCCTTGCGGCTGTGTGTTTTCTGTTTACAAGTATTATTATACTCCCGTTTGTGAAAATTGGATGATAGCAAAACAAAAAGGAAGTCAAAGACAGGCGACGGGAAGCGCTGGAAACGGTGAAGGGCATCAATAATACAGCCCCGCCGCCTCTTTGGTGGGTTTTCCGTTCTCATACATGAGGAAGGGCGGCTCCATCTGGAGGAAGGGATTGCCGTCGCGGCGGCCTTCGAGGAGGAAGAGCCAGGGAGCATCCTGCGCGGTTTTCTGGACGAAGCGCAGGCGCTTGGGCTCGGTGCGGGCTTGGCGCATGGCACAGATATAATCCGGCAATCGCTCCGGTCTGCCGCAGATGCACAGTCTGCCGCCGCTTCTGAGGAGCCTTGCGGCGGCGCTGCACACATCCTCCGGCGTACAGAATACGCCGTGTCTGGCGATGCGCTGGGAGGGATTGCCCGCTTCAAAGCCGGATCCGGGCGGCTGGTAGGGGGGATTGCACAGGACAAGGTCGCACATTCCGAGCGGTGCGCCCTCCCACAATGTCCGCAGATCCGCGCACACCGGGACAATGCGTTCCTCCGTGATCCCGGAGGCGGCCATTCCCGCGCGGAGCTGTGCAACGGCATTCTCCTGAATGTCCACGGCGTAAATGCGCTTCGGCGGGCGGCTTTTCTGCATCAAAAGCGGAATGATCCCGCAGCCCGTCCCGAATTCTGCGGCGGTGTCCTTTTCTTTATAACGGGAGAACAGCGTCAGGAGGAAGGCATCGGTGCCGAACCGGTGCTCCTCGCTGGTCATGACGGTGATGCCCCCGCCGATGGGTTCTTCTTTCATCTTTTTTCCTTTCAATTGTCATGCCAAAGGTGTGCTGCGCAGAGACAACTTCACTTCCCCGCCTCCTGCATCGTCGAAATCACCTCCCGCATCAGAGCCTCCGGCTTCTGCCCGTCCAGGAGCTTCATCTCAATATAATAGCGTTCCTTGTCACTCTTATACAGCACCCGCCCCGCGTAGCGGGTGGAAAGTGCCTGCACCTGTTCGAGCTTCGGGGACTGGATGTAGAACAGCAGAAATCCCCCGCGCTGGACGATCTCCGACATGCCCAGCGCTGCCGCGGCATTGCGGAGAAGGGAAACCTTGATGAGTCCGAGAATCGCCGGGGGCGGATCGCCGTAACGGTCGATCAGCTCGTCGATCAGCTCCGATTCATCCGCTTCGTCCCGCACCGTCGCGATCTTCCGGTACATGTCGATGCGCGATGCCGTGGCGCCGATATATTCCTCCGGAATATAGGCCTCGATCTGAATGTCTACCGTGCAGTTGGCGGCCTTCTGGATCGGCTCGCCCTTCGCCTCTGCGATCGCTTCACCAAGCATCTGCATGTACATGTCATACCCGACCGTTTCCATATGCCCGTGCTGGCTGCCGCCGAGAATGCTGCCCGCACCGCGGATCTCCAGATCCCGCATCGCAATGCGGAATCCCGAACCGAACTGCGTGAATTCCCGCATGGCTTCAAGCCGCTTTGCTGCAATTTCCGTCAGCACCTTGTCCCGCTGGAACAGGAAATACGCATACGCACGCCGGTTCGACCGTCCCACACGCCCGCGGAGCTGGTAGAGCTGCGACAGGCCGAAGCGGTCGGAATCCTCGATAATCAGCGTATTCGCATTCGCCACATCCACACCCGTTTCAATGATCGTGGTGCAGACGAGAATGTCAATGTCCCCGTCTACCACCTGCTGCCAGATGTCGCTCATTTCCTCCTCGGAAAGCTGCCCGTGGCCAATGCCGATCCGCGCATCCGGGAACATTGCCTGCAATTTCGCGGCGCACCGGTCAATGTCCCCGATGCGGTTGTGAATGTAGTACACCTGTCCCCCGCGCTTGAGCTCCCTTGCGATTGCCTGTGCGATCGTGCCTTCGAGCGCTTCGGTGACATACGTCGTCACCGGGTATCTGTCCTGCGGGGGATCGGCCAGCACGGACATGTCACGGATGCCCGAAAGCGCCATATTCAGCGTCCTTGGGATCGGTGTCGCGGACAGGGTCAGAACGTCGATGCCCGCGAACATTTCCTTGAAGCGTTCCTTGTGCCGCACGCCGAAGCGCTGCTCCTCGTCAATGACCGCAAGCCCGAGGGCATGGAATTTCACATCCTTCTGCACGATCCGGTGGGTGCCGATGAGAATGTCGATCTTGCCCTTTTCCAGATCCTCCAGGATCTTCTTCTGCTCCTTGGCCGACCGGAACCGCGAGAGCATTTCAATGCGCACCGGCATCTGGTCAAACCGCTGCAGCGCCGTCCGGTAATGCTGCATGGCAAGCACCGTCGTCGGCGTCAGGATGGCGCACTGGCGGTTCGACAGGACGCATTTCATCGCGGCGCGGAAGGCGACCTCCGTCTTGCCGAAGCCCACATCTCCGCACAGAAGTCTGTCCATCGGGCGCGGGCGCTGCATGTCGTCCTTGATCTCCGAAATGCTCTGGAGCTGGTCGTCCGTCTCCGCATAGGGGAATCGCTGCTCGAAATCGCGCTGCACCTCGTCATCCGGACAGAATGCATAGCCCTCGGATTTCTCCCGCTTGGCGTAGAGCGCCATGAGCTCCTCGGCCATGTCCTGCACGGCCTTGCGGACGTTTCGGCAGGTCTTCTGCCATGCCGGGGAGGACAGGCGGTTGAGCCGCACGGTCGCTTCATCCGCGGCGCCGATGTACCGGCTGACCATGTCAAGCTGTGTCACCGGCACATAGAGCTTGTCGGTACCGGCGTACTGAATGGTGATGTAGTCCTTGGCAATGCCCTCCATCTCCATTTTCTGGATGCCCAGGAACCGCCCGACGCCGTGCATGGTGTGGACAACCAGATCCCCGGTATGCAGATCGGAAAGGGACTGAATCTCCATGCCCGCCTTGTGCTTGCTTTTGCGCTTGCGGGCGGCATGCATCCGGGTCTGGACAATGAGGGCGGTCTTGTTTTCCGGGTAGGAGAAGCCGCCGGAGATCGTCCGCGCCGTCAGCAGCACATGCCCCGGCTCGCATACGGAATCGGCTTCGGCAATGGCACAGTGAACGCCGCTTTCCTGGAGATCCTTCTGGAGAATGGGCAGGGTCTTGGCGCTGCCGACTGCCAGCACGATGCGGTAATCCTGCTCGATGTATTCATTCAGATCCTCGAGAAGCTGCCGGATCTCGCCGCCCCAGGTGGCATTCTGAAGCGCCTCCATGCTGATGATGCGCCGGAAGGGAATGCGCTCGCTGCCCTGCAAGAACTGGCTCATATAAAGGCAGGCGCGGTCTTCGAGCACGCCCTGCAGATCGTCCCAGCCGATCACGCCGCCGTCAAGCCCCTTGCAGAGGGTGCCGTCCTCGAACAGCGTTTCGAGGTCGTCGCGGTGCCTTGCGGAAATGCCCTGCGCCTGCCGGTGAATGTCCGCGGGCTCCGACAGGAGAATGACGCCCTGTACATAATCGGTCAGGAGGGTATGCTGGAACATGAGGGTGTAGTATTTGTCCATATTCGGCAGGCCAAGCCCGGCATCAAGCCGGTCAAGGTCATGGGCGAGCTTTTCACGGATGGCATCGGTATGCTTGCCGCGCACCTTTCTGGAAAAGCGTTCGATCGCCTCCCGGAGCGCCTGCGGATCGCAGATCAGCTCGGCGGCGGGGGTAATTTCCACGGAATCGACCGGGTCGGTGCGCCGCTGGGTGTCGGTGTCGAAATAGGACATGGTGTCGATCTCGTCACCCCAGAGCTCCATTCTCACGGGGGCATCGAGCTGGACGGGGAAGACATCGGCAATGGCGCCGCGAATGGCGAATTGCCCCTTCCCCTCGACATTTTCGCAGCGGACATAGCCGGCGCGGACAAGCTGCTGCCGGAGCTGTTCGAGATCGACGCTGTCCCCGGGAGCAAGGGTAATATGCGACAGGCGCAGCGTTTCCGGCGGGATCGTCGGCTGCAAAAGCGCTTCGATGCCGGCGGCAACGATGCGGACTTTGTGCTCCTGCACGGCGGTCAGCACGCGGATGCGTTCGTGCTCGAATTCGTAGGAGCGCGATTCGGCGGAGGTGAAGAGCAGCTCCCGCGCCGGGAAATACATGGCGGTCTCCTCGTCTGCCATGGCGTTGATGTCGGCGCAGAGCCGGACGGCTTCTGCCTCGGTGCCGGTGACAAGGAGCATCGCGGGGGTATTCTCCCCGGCAAGCGTCAGGGCAAGCTGGGATTTATGGACGCCGGAGAGCCCCGTCACACAGACCGGGGTTTCGCCCTCTGCGAGGGCATTCAGGATCCGGCTGTAGTCGGGGAGCTCGGTGAAGGTCTGGGAAAAGAAGTTCATAGAATTTCCTCACTTCCTGGGAATATGGTTTCTTTTTATTGGAATGTCGGGGGGGCTTGGTGGGGGGCTTCGCCCCCCATTCGAGTTTTTTGGTAATCATAATTTCTTGGTGCCCCCTACAAGAGGGGCGCCTCGCCGCGC
>CACZPI010000005.1 GCA_902783005.1 uncultured Ruminococcus sp.
GACAGGGCATCGGATTCCACGCCCGGCGGTACCAGATCCGGGATCTGGATGGGGTACATCCCCGCCCGGTAGGCCGAACGCAGACCGTTGCGCGAATCCTCAAATGCAATGCATTCCGCCGGATCTGTATGCAGCAGCGATGCCGCCGTCAGATAGATCTCCGGATCCGGCTTGCCGTGTGTGACCTTGTCGCCGGTAATGACGGCATCGAAATACCGCAAAAGCCCTGCACGGGAAAGCTGGTCGCGCACCGTGACCTCGCGCGTGGAGCTGGCCACCGCAAGGAGAATGCCGCGTTCCTGCAATGCCGCCAGGATCGCCGCAGCACCCGCCTTGACCGGCACCTGTGCATCCGTTACGGCATGCGACAGGGCGCGTGTACGGGCACGGAATGCCTCAAAATCAAATGCATCCCCCAGCTCCCGCCGGAAGACCGCACGGTCACCGGCTTCATTCAGGCCGATGCACTGGTCAAGGATCCGGTCAATGTCCGGAATGCCGAATTCTGCTGCCGCCGTGTGCCAGGATTCCCGTGTCACACGCTCGGTATCGAGCAGCAGGCCGTCCATGTCAAAGACCGCCGCCCGGATCTTTCCGGGATCCCCGAACGGGAACAGCCGCGTCCCGGGGAATGCCTTCTCATACAGCTCAAAGAGGTAATGCTGGAAGGTGTACGGGATCACCTGCCGCGCCGCAAGCATCTGCTCCCATTCTGCGCGATCCACCCATTTTGCCTCTGCGACCTCCTCCTTCTGGAGGGTGAGCGCCGGGGCTTCGGTGTCCAGACGGATCAGCCAGTAATCGTCAAAGCATTTCTTCGCCCGGAAGGTGAATACCGGTGATGTACCGGACAGATCGACCTGCAATCCGAGCTCCTCTGCGATCTCGCGTTCGGCAGCGCTCCGGCTCGTGTCGCCGTGCTGCGCGGTGCCGCCGACGGAAACATCCCAGAGCCCGCCGAAGCTGGCCTTGTTTTCCACGCGCTTCTGCGTCAGGAACCGCCCTGCGCGGTCAAAGATCAGCACATGGATGACAAGCAGATATTCCCCCGGTGCGAGTCTGTCCCGGCCGCGGATGACCTGCTTTCCGGTCAGATTCCGGTGAATGTCGTAAATATCGAGGTATTCTGGCATGGCTTTGCTCCTTTCTGTACGGTGCGTTACCGGACGATGCTGCTCCAGTCCGGCTCCTGTCCGAGACCGGCGCGGGCGGTATAGACGAGAATGTAGGACGCATCGGCGGAATTGATCTGGCTGTCGGCATTCACATCGACATTCGAGAGCGCCTTGGCTTCCTTGGCGGCGTCCTCCTGGAGCGGGGTTTTCTTCGAGAGCCCCTGCGATGCGGCATATGCCAGCACACGCGAGGCATCTGCGGCATCAATTTCCCAGTTCAGGTCGGCATCCCCCCTGAGCCCCGGCACATCGAGCGCCAGACGGTGGAAGACAGGCGAGCTGTATTCATCCGAATACTGCCCCGTACCCGTTCCGGTCGTGTACCACAGCAGGGCGCCGTCATCCATGACGACCGGCGTGCAGTCGGACAGGCGCATGCCTGCGACCGTGGCGGTCTTCGTCAGGAAATTGCCCTCGCCGTCCACGATCAGAAAGCTCGTTGCAAAGCTGCCGGATGCATCGGAATCCCAGAGCAGGGCGAATCTGTCCTTTTCCTGCAGCGGGACAATGTAGGGGGTGCATACCGTTCCCTGTTCCAGATTGGTATAGTTCCGCACCTCGGTGGCAGCGGTTTTCTTATCCGTGACGGTCAGGATAATGTTGGTGGGGCTGTCCGGCCCCACGGACTGGTCGCAGGAGGCACCGGCGATCAGGACATTCTTCGAGGAGAGTGCCATTCCGCCGAAGGATGCGCCCGTATCGGCCGTGTCGCTGCCGGCAGCATAGAACGGGAAAATGTTTTTCGTGATCCCCTCCTCGAAATAGGCCGCTTCCCCGGGATCGCTCTTTGTCAGAAGCAGTCCGCGGTTCCCGGTCGGGCACTGGCTGGCGCTGTACATGCCGGTGGCATCCGCGGCAATGAGCTGGCAGCGGGATTCGGCTCCCCCGAATCCACTGGCAATGTATCCGAGATTACTCTCCTGCATGATGAAGGTGTAATTGGTGTAGATCTTCCGGTCGCAGTAGGTGCTGAAATTTCCGTAGAGGCAGCCGTTTGCTTCACACAGGGCAGGGGTGCCGTAGTTGAACATGGACAGCATATTTCCGTTGATGGACAGATGGGCGATCTCGCGTTTCTTCCAGTCCTTGGAATAGACGACGATGCGGTGGGTGTCACCGGTACCGACCAGGAGGTAATTGTGCTCCTGTCCGCAGCAGATGCCGCCCCAGGCCAGAGGCTCGGTGTATTTTTCGTCCTGGAGGAAGAAGCGGTCAGTCACGCTCCAGTCCTTGCAGGAATAATGCTCGACGAGAAAGCCGTCCTTCACCACCTCAATGCGGTATACGCTGTCGCCGTCGGGCTGGAGATAGGAGGTGCGCAGGGACGGGTGGTCTTCATAATGGTTTTTTCCGAGGTTGCCGCTGTAGGAATAGCCGCTGGTTTTTGCTTGCTTGTAGTCGTAGGACGGCTCCCGGAGCGTCAGTGTGGTGACTGTCGTGGCGACAGCAAGGAAAGCAGTTAAAAATGTCATGATCGTTTACTCCGTTCAGATTGGATGGGGAAAGGGGCTTACTGATCTTCGATGTGCAGCGCTTCGTAATCGGCTGCCGTGAAGCGGTGGTAGGTGATGTGTCCCATTTCCAGCGCAAAGCAGTACCGATAAGCATCCGGCTGCCCGTCTGTGAAATACACCAGCATGTCGAATTCGTCCGACTGTATCTCCCGGCATTCCACATGCTCTGAATACTTGTGGAAAACCGCAAGCACATCGTCCATTGTCAGGTCATGCCGGTGCTGTCCGAGCAGCCCGATCAGCTCGGCCAGGAACGGCGGATCCGGAACGTGATCCCGGACATACTGTGCCCCCTCTGCCGGAACGGTGATGCAGTACATGCCGTTTTTCTCCAGGGTACACTGCATGTCCCCGAGGCCGTCTGCCTGCGCATTGAATGCAGCGAATGCCTCCGGAATGCCGTCTGCACCGGTGCCGAGCGCCGCGGCGAGTGATGCGGGCGGGTAGTAGAGCTTTACCGGATTCGGGGAGAATCCGATCTTGATCTGGGATTCCTTGATGACGTCAATGAGTCCCTGGCGCATGCTTTGGTATGTGGCATTCATGTGATGATCCCTCCTGCCTGTGTGACCGCCTCTGCCGGATCCTCTGCGGCTGTGAGCAGCGCAAAGAGCGTTTCCTGCGTCAGCCCGGATACAAACTGCACCTGTCCTGCCAGATGTGCGGTCGATTCATAGATCTCTCCCTGTGCCGCAGCCGGTGCGATCCAGAGGGAAACGCCCCTGCTGCGGCATTGCTCTGCGAGCATGCGGATGCTGAAGGGAGGCGGTGCATCCGTACAGACTGTCCCGGAATGGTAGACCCCGTGGAGGACGGCGCGGATGCCGGTGAGCGGAATGCGGCTGTAATCGAGCCCCGGATGCGGCGTGATGCACAGCACATCGGCGGCAAGCGCATTGCGCAGACCGCGGATCTCCGGGAGCGC
>CACZPI010000006.1 GCA_902783005.1 uncultured Ruminococcus sp.
CATGCTGACCGCGACATAGAGCGCCGGGAGCAGCAGCGTGAGGAAGAATGCGGCATATTTCACATAGCGGATGAATGTGGCATACCACGGCTTGAAAGCATAATCGTCCACGGACTGGAAGCTCTCCACAAAGAGCCGGGGCGCGGTCAGCACGAACGGCACCCCGTCAATGAAGACTCCGACGCGTCCTTCCAGCAGCCGGGAGGCGAGCACATCCGGGCGCTCGGTCATGCCGACGGAATCAAACAGCCCGCTGCCCTGCTCCAGATAGGGCTGGAGGTAGCCGGGGGTCAGAACCGTTTCCGGATCGGCGGCGTCAAGTGCCTGCCGGATGTGGGTCAGGAGCCTGGGATCGGTGCGGTCGGAGAGCCAGCACAGGCAGATGTCGGTCTGGCTGAGGGAGCCTGCCCGGCGCATTTCAAAGGTGAGCAGCGGCGTTTTCATGCGGCTGCGCAGCATGGCCATATTGGTGCGGATGACCTCGGTGAAGCCTTCATGCGCCCCGAGAATGCTTGCTTCTCCGGAGGGCTCGCTGATGCCGCGGGAGGCCTTGCCCTGCATCCCGAAGGCCAGCAGCTCCGATGCGCCGTCTGCGGCAAGCAGGACGAATCCCGAATGCAGCAGCCGGAATGCAGATCCGGTATCATACACCGCCGGTGCATCAAGGGCGATGAGGACGCGCTCCCGGATCTGTGAGAGGAGCGCATCTGCATTTTCTGCGGGAGACAGGGCATTGAGCGGGGAGAGTACGGCTTCGGTCAGCACGGCGGACGAGAGCAGTCCTTCGCAGCCGAGGAGCGCACAGGGAATGCCGCCGATGACGGCCCGGTGGATCAGCAGATCGGCGCTTTGGGAGGACATCTGCCGCAGAAGGGCAAGCGTGTCCTCAAGCGCAGGTGGGATTTTCTGAACTGGCATGGTATCACCTCACAGGGAGTATGGACGGGAGGGGGCGGGAATATGCAGCCGGATTCCTCCTGCAACACCCCCTTGACAAACCGTACATTCCATAGTATAATAGTGAATAGCGACACACGCAATCTACCCTTATCAAGAGTGGCTGAGGAACAGGTCCTGTGAAGCCCGGCAACCTGGCGCAGCATTTTGTGCAATGCGCCGATGGTGCCAAGTCCTGCGGTATGACCGAGAGATGAGGAAATTTCGAGATTGATCCCAATTTTCGATGATTTGCCATCCGGAGGTACCGGGTGGCATTTTGCTGCTTATCTGGAGTCGCATATTGTCATATTATCCATTTCTATCGAAGGAGGAACCCTAATGAAAAAACTCTTCACATCCGAGTCCGTCACTGAGGGACATCCCGACAAGATCTGCGACCAGATCTCCGATGCAGTGCTGGATGCCATTCTGGCGCAGGATCCGGCCGGGCGCGTTGCCTGCGAGACGGCTGTCACCACCGGCATGGTGCTGTGCATGGGCGAGATCTCGACCAAGGCACGCATCGACATTCCGAAGATCGCCCGTCAGGTCGTCATCGACATCGGCTATGACCGTGCGAAATTCGGCTTTGACGGCCACACCTGCAATGTCCTGACCGCCATGGACGAGCAGTCCCCGGATATTGCCCAGGGCGTCAATGAATCCTGCGATTCCGGCGAGACCGGTGCCGGCGACCAGGGTCTGATGTTCGGCTATGCCTGCAATGAGACGCCCGAGCTGATGCCCCTGCCGATCTCCCTGGCGCACAAGCTCGCCATTCGTCTGACCGAGGTGCGCAAGGACGGCACCTTGCGCTATCTGCGCCCCGACGGCAAGTCCCAGGTCACCATTGAATACGATGAGAATGACAAGCCCGTCCGTGTGGATACGGTCGTCATTTCCACGCAGCATGCCCCGGATGTTGCCACCGAGCAGCTTCGCGAGGACATCCGGGAGCTCGTTATTGATCCGGTGCTTCCCGCAGAGCTGGTTGATGCCGATACCAAGGTCTACATCAATCCGACCGGACGCTTCGTGGTCGGCGGCCCGCAGGGTGATGCCGGCCTGACCGGACGCAAGATCATTGTGGACACCTACGGCGGCTATGCACGCCACGGCGGCGGCGCCTTCTCCGGCAAGGATCCGACAAAGGTGGACAGAAGCGCAGCCTATGCCGCACGCTACATCGCCAAGAATATCGTGGCAGCCGGCCTTGCCGAAAAGTGCGAGATCCAGCTTGCCTATGCGATCGGCGTGGCACATCCCGTGTCGGTTCGTGTCGATACCTTCGGCACCGGCAAAATCGCGGACGAAAAGCTCGCGGATGCCGTGACAGCGGTATTCTCCCTCACGCCCGACGGCATCATTCAGATGCTTGACCTGCGCAAGCCGCAGTACCGCAAGGTGGCTGCCTACGGTCATTTCGGACGCGAAAACCTGAATGTCGCATGGGAGCGCACCGACAAGGTACAGGCGCTTCTCGACGCTGTCAAGTGATTCTGCAAAGCCCCTTTCCCACATTCCCGAAAATATGTCAGAGACACTTTTTCTGTAGCTGTGCCCCTTTCCGGAAGGAGAGGGGCTTTGTGCATTTTCCCGATTTCGGGGAAGCGAAAGAAAAAATCCGAAAAGCCCTTTTCTTTTTTCTGCGGATATGTTATAATAATATTGTGCCTGTTTATGCGGCAGGCCGGGAAATGAATGAACGCACCGCTGTACAGAAACGACAGTTGCGGTGCAGGATGCATTGCAGCGCTTTAAGGAGTGTAATGACTATGAGTAAGAACAAACAGAAAAAATCCGGCGGAGCAGCCGCCAAGGTCACCGATGTGATCCTGACGCTTGCCCTGCTGTGCGGTGTCGGCTACGGATGCTTCTATGTGTATGCAAACGGCGTAAAGATCAACCAGGAGACCACCTATCAGGAAACCGCCGTACAGCCAACGAGTGAGGAGCCGACCGAGGAGCCCGGCATTGTCTACGATGCCGCCGAGATCCCCAATACCGAAGTTCACCAGGGCCCGCTGATCCTCGTCAACAATACCGTTCCCTGCGATACCGGCGAATCGGGACTGACCTCCCTCTACGATGCCAAGCTCGCTGCCGATTCCCACAGCTTCGGCGTGCGGGATGCCGATGTGCTGGTGCAGGAGAAAATGTGCGATGCTGCTGTTGCTATGTTTGACGGCTTCTATGAGGCTACCGGCGACGACAATATCCTCGTCCTCTCTGCCTACCGCTCCAAGGACAAGCAGAAGGAGCTTTACGATGCCGACCTGGCCGAGACCGGCCTTGACCATTCCGAGCGTGTCGCCAAGCCCGGCTTCTCCGAGCATCAGACAGGCTGGTGCTTCGATGTGAGCCTGGCCTCCGGCGAGGATTACGACGGCACCGGCACCTATGCATGGATCACCGAGAATTGCGCCAAGTACGGCTTCATTCTGCGCTATCCGGAGGGACTGGTCTCCAAGACCGGCATTCAGTATGAGCCGTGGCATTACCGCTATGTCGGCGTTCCCCACGCTTCGATCATTATGAACAATGACCTGTGCCTGGAGGACTATATCGAGCTCGTCAAGTCCTATCCCTATGACGGCGAGCACATGCGCGTGATCGACTACGACGGAAAGATCTACGAGATCTATTACTACGGCGAGGATACCGCCAATGACAGCACGATGGTTCCCGTTCCGAACGGCATGGATTACACCGTTTTCGGCAATAACCTGGACGGCTTCATTGTCACGGTCGATACCGGCGAGACGGATGACGGCGGCGCCTCCGAGGAAGAACCCGATCCCGTTGAGGAGCTGACCGAAGCCGAGGAGCCGACCGAAGCCGAGGAGGAATAATCAGCCGGACAGATTGTGCATCCTGCACAAAAGCCATGACGGAATTCTGAATGAGATGTACAATTTGAGAAAATCGCTTGCTATTTTACAAAGAGTATGCTATAATAAAAAGGTCGGATCGGGTACATCAGTGCGCCTTGCAGATCCGGATAGTACAGCAAGAGAGAGGAACGGTGAGCGGTTCAATGGTATGTCAGCATTGCGGCAAGGTCGTGGACAATGATCTTCTGACCTATTGTGTCTATTGCGGATACCCGATGAAGGGCTCCAAGAAAGGGTTTTTTTCCAAACAAGAGCAGGATGCGCCTCCGGCACCGCAGCCTCAGCAGACGGCTCCCGCACCGCGGCCTGCACCTGCCCCCGCTCCGGCACAGGCAGCAAATCAGATGCAGAATCAGACAGTATATCCGCAGCAGAATGCCGCACCTGTACAGAATCCCGTACAGCCTGGCGCACCGCAGCCGAATATGACTGCCCAGATGCCGAATCAGATGCAGAATCAGATGCCCGGCCAGATGCCAAATCCGATGGCCGGCACAATGCCCCAGATGATGCAGGGAATGCCCCAGCAGGGCGCTGCACAGATGCCCAGTCCCATGATGCAGGGCATGCCGCAGATGGGTTACGGAATGCCGCAGATGGGCTACGGTATGCCGCAGTTTGCAGGATATGATACCAATGGAAATCCGGTTTACTTCCAGACGGTGCAGCAGTTCATGGGCTACGATGCGTATGGCAATCCGCTGTATTCGATGGTGAATATTCCCTATGTACCGCAGATGCAGATGCCGGGTGTGATGCCCGGAATGCCCGGCGTACAGGGAATGCCGGGTGCTCAGATGATGCAGGGAATGCCCGGAATGCCCGGCATGCCCGGAATGCAGGTCATGCCCGGAATGCAGCCGATGCCGCAGGCACCGATGCCGCTTCCGGTCGTAGATACGAATTATGTAGAGGTTCCCGAAGCCCAGCCGGTACAGGCACAGCCCGCACCGCAGCCGGTTCCGGAGCCTGCCCCTATGCCGATGCCGCAGCCGCAGCAGGTGCAGCCTGCTGTGCAGCCGCAGCCGGTACAGCAGCCTGTCATGCAGCAGGAGCCGCCGCGTGCGACCGTGCAGAATGCACAGGATGCGATCGCGCAGGCATTGCAGGATGTGATGCAGGCAGCACCTGCGAATCCATATCCGTCGCGCCAGCCGATGCCCGCCGCACCGCAGGCACCCGGAATGCCGGAACCGCAGGGAACGCCGGTACAGGCGATGTTCCCGATGCCGGGGACGAATCAGGAGACGGCGTACACCGATCCGAAGAGCTACATGGCCGGGGAGGAGCCGCATGTGAGCGGCAGCGTGCAGATCGAGTCACAGGAGGATGTGCCGTTCAATGCAGATGCGGTCATGAATGAGGAACCCTCCTCCGCGCCGCCTGTTGATGAAGAAGCACTGCTCGATTCGATCTTCGGGGACGGCCCCAAGACCTACACGATGAGCACCGGGGCAAAGCCGGCTGCCGCGACATTCTCGATCAAGGTCGGCACCGATGAGATCATCAGCATCCGTGACGAGGAGGCACCGCCGCCGCAGCAGGTGCAGAAGCCCCGCAAGGAGGCTGCCGCGAAGCCGGAGAAGGCACCCAAGCCCGAAAAGCCTGCCAAGGCCGAAAAGGAAGCCAAGGCAGATGCGAAGAAGGGCGGCAAGAAGCAGCAGACCAAGAAGGCACCGGCTACGATCGTATCGCCGGAGGATTTCTTTGATGATATGCCGCGCAGACAGACCGGCATGATGAGCACCGTGGATCTGGACAACCTGACGGACGAACAGCTTGAGGCGAGACTGGCCGCAAGCAACCCGGGGACAAAAAAATCACGCCGCAGCATGAAATCGGCGATTGATGACGACCCGGATCTTTCCAATCTTCCGAATGCACCCGGCAGACTGCCGCAGTAAGGCCGGGAGACGGTAAGATCTGTATGAAGAAAGGCATTACGGAGCCGGAGGGGCTCTGAAATACAATTGCAAAAGCTAAGGAGGAAACACATCATGGCAAACGAAAAGAACGCAGCGGGTGCTGCAAAGGAGAAGGCAGGCGGCTTCCTGAAGGAATTCAAGGAATTCGCACTCAAGGGCAATGTCATTGACATGGCTGTCGGCGTAATCATCGGTGCTGCATTCGGCAACATCGTGACCGCACTGACAGAGAGCTTCATCAATCCGCTGATCGGCCTGATCACCGGCGGCGCACAGAAGGATGAGAACGGTCAGATCATCGTATCCGCAGGCTCCTGGTCTGTGGGCGGTGTGGAATTCACTTACGGCGCATTCATTTCTGCGATCGTGAATTTCCTGATCATCGCACTGATCCTGTTCTGCATCATCAAGGCTGCCAACAAGGCAATGGAGATCGGCAAGAAGAAGGAAGAGGAGAAGCCCGAGACTCCGCCGGAGCCGACCAAGGAAGAGGTTCTCCTCACCGAGATCCGCGACCTGCTCAAGGAAAAGAACTGAGACTGAAACCATCCTCCCCATGCCGGGGAGGATTTTTTTGCATTTTTTGCAATAGTA
This sequence comes from uncultured Ruminococcus sp., assembly GCA_902783005.1. Taxonomy (GTDB): domain Bacteria; phylum Bacillota; class Clostridia; order Oscillospirales; family Ruminococcaceae; genus UBA3855. The sequence continues at coordinate 6,353 of CACZPI010000006.1, forward strand.
CAAAAATCCCCCCTGCAATGCAGAGGGGATCGGTGTTTCGGGGGGGATCTTATTCCGCAGCGGACGGTGCCAGCAGGGATTCCTTGGACTTGGTGGAAACCTCCTCCATGAGCTTCGAGAGCAGGTCGGCAACGGACAGATTGCCGCAGTTCTCGCCCTTGCGCGTGCGGACATTGACCGTTCTGTCCTCTACCTCATTGTCACCGATGGTGAGCATGTAGGGGATCTTGTCGAGCGTTGCCTCGCGGATCTTCTTGCCCATCTTCTCTGCGCGGTCGTCGATCGTGCAGCGGAAGCCGTGATTCGTCAGCGCGTCACGCACCTCGTTTGCAAATTCCATGTGACGGTCTGCGATCGGAATGATCTTGACCTGCTCCGGTGCGACCCACAGCGGCATAGCGCCTGCGAAATGCTCAAGCATGTAGGCCAGCGTTCTCTCGAAGCAGCCGAGGGACGTGCGGTGAATGATGTACGGCAGCTTCTTCTGGCCGTCCTTGTCAATGTATTCCATGCCGAACTTGGCAGCCAGCATCATGTCGATCTGAATGGTAACGAGCGTGTCCTCCTTGCCGTAGACATTCTTGTACTGAATGTCGAGCTTCGGCCCGTAGAAGGCAGCCTCGTCAATGCCGATCGAATAGTCCAGACCGAGCTTGTCGAGAATGCGTCCCATTGCGGACTGTGCAGCATCCCACTGCTCTGCGGTGCCCTCGTACTTGTTCTTCGGGTTGGCAGGATCCCACTGGGAGAAGCGGTAGGTGCAGGAATCAAGCAGGCCGACTGTGCCCAGGAAATACTTGACGAATTCCAGACAGCCCTTGAATTCCTCCTCGAGCTGATCCGGGGTAATGATGTAGTGACCCTCGGAGATCGTGAACTGACGGACACGGATCAGGCCGTGCATCTCGCCGGAATCCTCGTTTCTGAAAAGCGTGGAGGTCTCCGTCAGGCGCATGGGCAGGTCACGGTAGGAACGCTGCTTGTTCAGGAATACCTGGTACTGGAACGGGCAGGTCATCGGACGCAGCGCAAAGCATTCCTTCGTCTCGTCCTGTGCATCACCGATGACGAACATGCCGTCGAGGTAATGATCCCAGTGACCGGAGATCTTGAACAGGTCGCGCTTGGCCATCAGCGGGGTCTTGGTCAGAATGCAGCCGTGTGCCTGCTCATAGTCCTCGACCCATCTCTGGAGAAGCTGAACGACTCTTGCGCCCTTCGGCAGCAGGATCGGAAGTCCCTGGCCGACATAATCGACCGTCGTGAAGTATTCCAGGTCACGGCCGAGCTTGTTGTGGTCGCGCTTGAGGGCATCCTCGCGGCGGGCAAGCTCCTCGTCAAGCTGTGCAGCCTTCGGGAATGCGGTACCGTAGACACGGCTGAGCATCTTGTTCTTTTCGGAGCCTCTCCAGTAAGCACCCGTGCAGCTGAGCAGCTTGAATGCCTTGACCGGCTCGGTCGTCATCAGGTGGGGGCCTGCGCACAGGTCGATGAATTCGCCCTGGCTGTAAAAGCTGATCGGCTCACCCTTGCCGGCATGCTCCTCGCAGAGCTCGACCTTGTAGGGCTCGTCCATCCCGCGCAGTCTGGCAAGCGCCTCGTCGGGCTGGAGATAGAACTGCTCGATCGGGAGCTTTTCCTTGACGATCTTCTTCATTTCGGCTTCGATCTTGGTCAGCTCTTCGGGCGTGAACGGATGCTCGGTGTCGAAATCGTAGTAGAATCCGCCGTCAATGGCCGGCCCGATGGCGAGCTTCGTGCCGGGGTACAGGCGCTTGACAGCCTGTGCGAGCACATGGGAAGCGGTGTGCCAGAAAGTGCGCTTGCCGTCCTCATCGTCGAAGGTCAGCACCTCAAAGGTGCAGTCCTTGGTCAGAACGGTGCGCAGGTCACAGACCTCCCCGTCGATCTTCACGCAGCATGCGGCCTTGTACAGACCCATGCCGATTCCCTTGACAACCTCCGCAGCGGACTGGTTTTCCTCAGCCTCGCGGATGCTGCCGTCCTTCAGTGTCAGCTTCAGCATCATTGATCTCTCCTTATTCCATAGATTTGGGTTTCTGGTGAATTTATGGCAACGTGGTAATGCACGTTGTTTCCTCTTTTTGGCGGCATTGCAGGAGCACTTCGGCTCCCCTGCGGATCTCCTCCGCCTGCCGTGAGCGGCGTTTGCGAAACTTGGCTCAGAAGCATTCCGGAAAGCAAAAAACCCCGGAGTACGAAACATACTCCGGGGCGGTAATTCTCTCAGAAATTAACGCGGTTCCACCCAGATTTCATGCGTTTATAAGGAATATATACGCACCTTTAGCGCCTTCATAACGCCTCGACCCTCTAACGCAGGTCACACGCTGCGGATTAACGCAGGCTCCGGGGCGGTCGGCACACGCAAGGCTCCCTGCTGTTATTTTCAGCCTGCCGGAATCCGGCCCGATAACAGCTCTCTGGAGGGAACACGGGATGCGGTGTCATCCCCATCAACGTTTTATTGCTATTATCATAGCACATCCTTCGGCATTTGTCAAGAGGCAATTTTGACAAATCGCAGGATCATTCCTCCGGGGTATCCTGCTCCGTGGTCTCCTGCGCGAAGTCCGTGAACGGCTCGTCCATGACCGCAGCGATCTGCTCCTCGGTCAGCGGCCAGATATAGTCATATTCCGTGCCGACATGCGTCCAGGTATCGTCGAGGGTCACATCATGGTAGCCGCCGTTGTGAACGCCGTATTCCCCGGCCTTGTCCCAGATGGTATTGTAGGGCATTTCGCCGCCCTCGTCCTCATTGTTGTCGAAGCCGATGAGGTTCATATGCACGCCGTCGAGCGCCCCGTCATACTGGTAGATCGTAAAGCCGCTGCCGGCGCCCATTGTGGAAAATGCGCTTGCCAGCATGCTCTGTCCCTCGCGGAAGCAGACATTCTGGTCGCTGACGGCACTGCTCTTGTAGCCGTCCTCGACCAGGAGCACAGCCTCCTGATCCAGATAGGTATAGACCCACATGCGCAGGCTGTCCATAACCACCAGCTCCGGGGTGACATTGTCATCGAGCCGGATCAGCGCGAAATAGGAATCCTCCTGCATGGAATCCGCGAGCTTTTCCGTGAGCACATCCCGGTACGGCTTTTGCCATGCGCCGAATGCGCGGATGGTTTCCCAGCTTGTTTCGCCGGTGGCTTCCTCGGAATCTGCGGTTTCGGCCTGTGCGGTTTCTGCTGTCGTGGAAGCAGCCGTGGGGGAAGCGGCAGTTGCGGAGGCGGCTGTGGTCGTCTCTGTCACGGCAGTCGTTTCGGTGGAGGCTGCCGGGGTCTGTGTGGTCTCCGGCATGGTCGCTGCGGGGAATTCGCTGCCTGCGCCGCATCCGGTCAGCAGGGCAAGGCACAGCATGGCGGGAAGGTAGGTTTTTGTCATTTTCATATTGCATCGTCCTCTCAGAAGTTCATTTGCGGGTCTTATACGACCTCTCTATTTACCATGATAGCACAGCGAGCTGTTACTGTCAATGAAGATTCAGTAACAACCTGATTGCAAATGGTAAACCGGTATATAAATAAAGAATAGCTGTTCCGGAAAGGCGCGGGGAAGGGGCAGATCCCACAAGAAAGGCTACCTGTCGGTTTTCCACAGAAACCTGAAAATAACGTTAAAAAACCGCCGGTCAGTTTTAGTTTGTGGAAAGCCCATAAATCAAAGCGGGGGATTTGTGTAATGTGATGATTTTTTGAAAAGGGGTTTACATTTTTTCATAATTGATATATAATTAAACTGTTAAGGAATTTTGTAGCAGTTGTACATTGTGAAAAAAATAATTTGTGGATAATGGACAAAACGAAAGTGTCCTTTGTGCGGGATGCACAAAAGCAAATGTCTCTTTTTTACAGGTTACACAAAATGTTATAATTTCTCTTGACTTATGTGATATTTTGTCCTATAATAACAATAAGTAGATGTGCGGGAAGGCTGTGTGATCCTGCGCAGATACTTAATGATATGAGGATATAATTGGAGGAAGTGCGGCTTCCTTTGGTTATATGACTTGTATGTTTGTCAGGTCTGCGGGCTTTCGCAGACGCAACGCAAACCAATCATGCCCAAACTATTTCAAAGCAATATCAAAGGAGGAAAGACGAATGAAGGTAAGGAAAATCGTTGCCGGTCTGGCAGCAGTATCCATGCTGGCAGCGTTTTCGGCACAGGTGGTTGCCGCTGCCGACACCGTCACAGTAACAGCAAGCAAGGTAGAGGCCAAGGCAGGCGAAGAGGTTACTCTGAACATTGATCTGGCCGACGTTCCCGCAGCAGGTATCTCTGTTGCAGAGTTCGCTATCAAGTATGATTCCAGCGTACTCACCGATGTCACCGTAGAAGCAGGCGCGATCGCAAACACTGGGGTAGATAGTGCAGAGCCGATCGAAGGTCTGACCGCATTCTACACAACCGTAAGCGACGGAGTGGTTTATGTGAACTATTCCACCGGTCTGACCGACAGCAGGTACTACATCACACAGGGTGGTACTTTCGCAGTCGTTAAGGCTAAGGTAGCTGCCGGCGCAAAGGCTGACACCTATCCGGTAGAGATCGTTGCAATTGACCGTGCTGATTACCAGGGCGCAACTGCAAGCACCAACACTGTAAAGTTCGGCGTATTCAACGCTGACATGACCGAGTCCACCATCTATGAGACAAAGGTCACCAACGGTTCTGTAACCGTAATTGACGGAGACACGCCCACCGAGTCCACTGAGGGGTCTACCGACAACACTCAGGGCGGCGACGTTGTTTACGGCGACGTTGACTGCAACGGCAAGGTTGAGCTGCTCGACGTTATCCTGCTGAACAAGAACCTGCTCGGCATGGAGAAGCTCTCTGACAAGGGATCCAAGAATGCGAACGTAAACAACGACAATGCTGTTGACGGTACGGATTCTCTGTTCATCCTCAAGAGCCTCGTAAGTCTGGTAACCCTTCCGGTTCAGGGCTGATCCGATCAGTCACCTGGATCTGACAGGTTCCAAATAAGGTATTTTTAAAGCATTTTAAAAAATACTGCGCTAACTAAAACCCTTAGGCAAACGACCCCGGCAAACTGACCTGATGAACCCCAAACCCATGCAGACGGCGACAAACGTCTGCAAAAACCCAAACAAGAAAGGAAAAAACTAGTTATGAAGAAGGTAATTTCTGCACTGACGGCAGCTGTAATGTGCGCAAGCATGTCTGTAAGCGTTATGCCGGCAATTGCTGCTTACACAGCAAGCGACATCGACTTCTACCTGGGCGCTGTAAGCGCCGGTAAGGGCACGATCTCCGCTGACGGCAGCACCATCACATTCGCATCTGCCGCAGATGCAGCAGGCGCTGAGATCCTGGTCAACTCCTACTTCCATGTAGCTGACACCAGCGATCCTTCCGTAGCAGGCTTCAACCTGGCTGTATCCCCGAGCTCCAAGTCTATCTCTCTCCCGATGGATAAGGCTACCGGCTTCAAGGATGCAGGCACCGAGACCAAGGAGTACACGCTGTCCGACGGCAGAACGTTCTCCACCAACACCTTTGTTTCTACCTTTGACTACCTGAACAAGCTCGGCAAGTACAAGAGCGGTACAGGTACAGGTGTATGGGGTCATTCCTCCGGCTGGTACTGGGCTGACGAGTACACCGGTCCCGAGGTTCTGAACCTGATGTGGCAGTCGAGCTTCGACGACAAGTCCAGAGACAACTATGGTGACACTGCAGCATTCATCGACACGGATTCCACTGCATTCCCGGCAGCTCAGTTCACTGCTGTTCTGGCTTCTGACATTGCAGACGGCACTTACACCATTGATTATACTGACTGGCAGCACAAGGACTACGGCGAGCAGCCGGGCGCTTCCTTCATGGTTAAGCCTGGCCAGGTCGAGAAGATCACACAGACCAAGGGTCTGAAGATCGTTGTAGGCGACGGTGCTCAGACTGACGAGACCACCACTGAGACCACCCAGGCTCCGACACAGGAGACCACCACCGAGACCACCCAGGCTCCGACACAGGAGACCACCACCGAGGCTCCCACTACTCAGACAACCTCTGAGGTAGTTACTCCGGGTACCGGTGAGAAGGTTGTCGGCGACCAGTGGACTTGGTACGTTGAGGACGTTACCTGGGATCCGGCTAAGGAAAAGTATGCAACGATCGCTGTTCACGTAGCAAACGATCCTGGTATGTACGGCTTCAGAGCAAACCTGCTCGTTGACGGCAAGCCGATGGCTCAGGCATTCGGCAGCGAGGATGCAATCCTTGACGAAGGTCTGGACGGCTCCTACAGCACCATGACCTACGTTTCCAACCCGAACACCGGTGAGTACGGTGCAGCCGAGGCTGGCAAGAAGGAGAACAACAAGGCTAACGGCGATGAGGTCGTTTGGTACTTCGCAGTTGCTCCGGAGGATACGACTCCTGGCAAGGTTTACACCATCACCTTTGATTCTCTGCTGATTAACAACATTGATTCCGAGACCTTCGTTCCCCCGACAGTTGCTGCTGTTGGCGGTACTCTGACCATCGCAGGCGGCTCCGGCACGACCACTGAGGCTACCACCACTGAGCAGACCACTACCGAGCAGCCCACCACAGAGGTTACGACCACTGAGACTGAGACGACTGCTCCGACTGCCGGTCCGGAAGGCTATCTGTACGGTGACGTTAACGAGAACGGCAAGGTTGAGCTCGTTGACATCGTAATGCTCAACAGATTCCTGACCAAGTATGCAGATCAGTCCCTGACTGCTGTTGCTACTGTAAACGCTAACTGCTACAGAGCTGCTAAGGAGTCCGATGCTGACACGACGGTTGCTAACCTCGACGGTCAGGATTCCATGGAGATCCTGAAGTATCTGATCGGCTCTGTTGGCACTCTGCCGACCCAGGCTCAGTAATCTGTAAAGCAATCTGTATTCAACTGACTTTTCAAGAACCGTGTACAGCCGGATTCCGGCTGTACATGGCTTTGAAATCGGCTGAAATGGGCAAAACTGAATAACCAGAGAAAAACCAGAAAGGAATTAACCTGCGATGAAGAAAATTCTCTCTGCATTGACAGCATTTGCAATGTGCTTCTCAATGGCGGCTGCATCGCTTCCGGCTTCCGCTCTGAGTGTGAACGACGTTACTGCTGTCAGTGCAACGGCAGGATGGACCTGGAAGCTCCAGGATACCGTCTTTGACCCTGCAACTCAGGACTATGCAGTCATTCCGATCACAGTAACCGGCGACCAGGGTACCTATGGCTTTACCATGGATATGCTCGTTGACGGCAAGAGTCTGGAAGAGGCCGGCTTTGAAGTGATGGACATGTCCCTGACAGATGCTTATAGCAGCATGACGTTCCAGGGCAATGACGCGACCGGACAGTATGTTGCCACCAGAAATGAAGCGAACGATGTAACGGTTGCCGACGGCACCACCGTTATGGAGATCGCTGTCGTTCCTCCGGATACGACTCCGGGCAAGGTTTATACGTTCACATTCCCGAAGTTCACGGTTGACAACTTCGCCCGTGAGCATACCGCAGCAACGATTGAAGGCGGCACGCTGACGATCGCCGGCGGTTCCTCGGCAGAGTCTACCGAGACCACCAAGGCAACGGAGACCACCAAGCAGACCGAAACCACCAAGCAGACCGAAACCACCAAGGGCACAACTGCTACCAATGCCCAGACTGTTCCCGGCAACGATGAAAAGTACACCGGCGACCAGTGGACATGGTATGTAGAGGATGTTACCTGGGATCCGGCTAAGGAAGAGTATGCAACGATCGCCGTTCATGTAGCCAACGATCCTGGTATCTACGGCTTCAGAGCAAATCTGCTCGTTGACGGCAAGCCGATGGCTGAGGCATTCGGCAGCGAGGATGCAATCCTTGACGAAGGTCTGGACGGCTCCTACAGCACCATGACTTACGTTTCCAACCCGGCTACCGGTGAGTACGGTGCTGCCGAGGCTGGCAAGAAGGAGAACAACAAGGCCGATAACGAAGAGGTTATCTGGTACTTCGCAGTTGCTCCGGAAGACACCACTCCTGGTAAGGTTTACACCATTACCTTTGATTCCCTGCTTGTCAACAACATTGACAAGGACACCTTCGTTCCTCCCACAGTTGCAGCAGTCGGCGGCACGCTGACGATTGCAGGCGGCCAGGAGACTACCACCGCGACCACGAATCCGGAGGTCGACAGCGACGCTCTGTATGAGGTTGTTGACACCGTATTCGATCCGGCTGTGGATCAGTATGCAACGATCCCGATCAAGGTTTCTAACGATCCTGGTACCTATGGCTTCCAGCTCGTGATGAAGGTTGACGGACAGCCCCTGGAAGCAGCTAAATTCGTCGTACTCGACGAGGGCGTTGAGGGCGGCTACGCAACCATGACCTTTGTCGGCAACGACGCTACCGGTGAGTACAAGGCTGCTGAGGCCGGCAAGAAGGAAAACAACATGGCAGGCGAAGATCCGATCCTCGTCTTCTATGTAACTCCTCCGGATGTCACCCCGGGCAAGGTATATGAGATCACCATTACCGATGTCAAGGGCGCAAACATCGCCGGCGAGTGGTACACTCCCAAGACCAAGAACGGTACTCTGACCATCAAGGATACCGAAACCACCACTGAGGCTACCACCACTGAGGTAACCACCACTGAAGAGACCACCACCGAGCAGACCACCACTGTCACCACCAAGCCGGAATTCGTTGAGTCCAGCAAGGAAGTTGCAGCAGTTTGGGATATCGGTGAGATCATCTGCGATGCCGGCGAGACCGTTACCATTCCGGTAACTGTTACCGGCAACGAGGGCTTCAACAGCTACATCGCCAAGATCAAGGCTGATGCAGGCCCGACTGTTACCGGTGCTTCTGAGGCAGACTTTGCTGATGTCAAGGTTGCATTCAATGCTTCCAACATGACATTCGGCGGTACTGACTTCACCACCGGCAAGAATGCAACCGGCGACGGTACTGTATTCAACATCACCTTCAAGGTTCCGGACAATGCTGCTCCGGGCACCAAGTACAACCTGAGCTTTGACGATCTGTCTGTTTACGACATCGACATGACCAAGCTCATCCCGAAGACCGATACCGGTTACATCCAGATCAAGGAAAATGAGACCACCACTGAGCCGGCGGATGTAAATTCCGACGCAGAGTGGATCATCGGCACCACTGAGGTGGAGGCCGGTGCAGAAGTGAAGCTGCCTGTTTCCGTTAAGGGCGACAAGGACGGCATCAACAGCTACCTGGTATTCCTGACTGCTGATCCTGTTAATGATTCTGCCCTGACCATCGGCAAGGCCGAGGCTGGCTCCGCTTACGCAGACCTGAGCTTTGCAGACAATGCATCCGCTCTGAAGTTCGGCGGTACTGCTTCCTCCAAGACCAATGTTGTTGCTACTGACGGCGATGTATTCTATGTAACCTTCACGGTTCCGGCTGATGCAGAGCCCGGTACGGTATTCCCGGTAGAGTTCAAGTCGATCGAGCTGCGCAACATCGACATGGCAAACGTGATCCCGAAGACCACCAACGGCTGGATCAAGGTCAAGGATGCCGAGACCACTACTGAGGAGACCACCACTACCGAGGAAACCACCACTACTGAAGTAACCACCACTGAGGAGACCACCACAGAGGTAACTACCACTGAGGAGACCACCACAGAGGTAACCACCACTGAGGAGACCACCACAGAGGTAACCACCACCGAGGAGACCACCACTGTTGTCACCATTCCGGAGCTGGATGAGGCTGGCATGTGGATCATCGGCACCGTTGAGGCAGCTCCTGGTGAGACCGTAACCGTTCCGGTTACTGTTAAGGGCGACAAGAACGGCATCAACAGCTACATCATGAAGATGAACCAGGATGCAGGCCCTGTTGCCAAGGAAGCTACCAACGGCGATGCTTATGCAGGCTTCGGCTTCGCACAGAACATCGACAAGCTGACCTTCGGCGGCACCAACTTCACCGCAGCTTCCAATGTCATCGGCACTGAGGACGGCGTTGTATTCAGCGTATCCTTCACAGTTCCGGAGAATGTGACTGAGGACACCTACTACAACCTGACCTTCGGTTCTCTGGAGGTTTATGACATCGAGATGAGAGCTCTGACTCCTGCAACCCAGGCAGGCTGGATCCATGTCAAGGTTGATGTAACCACCACTGAGGAAACCACCACTGAGGCCACCACGACCGAGGAGACCACTACTGAGGCCACCACGACCGAGGAGACCACCACTGAGGTAACCACCACAGAGGAGACCACCACTGAGGTAACTACCACTGAGGAGACCACCACTGAGGTAACTACCACTGAGGAGACCACCACTGAGGTAACCACCACTGAGCAGACGACGACTGAGCAGACCACTACTGAGCAGACGACGACTGAGCAGACCACTACTGAGCAGACAACGACTGAGCAGACCACTACTGAGCAGACCACTACTGAGCAGACGACGACTGAGCAGACTACCACCGAGCAGACTACCACCGAGCAGACCACGACAACTGAGACCACCACACAGACGGCTATCGTTGTATGGGATATCGATGATAAGGAAGCTAAGGCTGGTGATACTGTAACCATCAATGTATTTGCCAAGGAAGGCGATCCGACTCTGAATAGCTTCACTGCTAAGCTGACTCTGGATTCTCGCCTGGCAGAATACACCGTAGCACAGGGCAATGCTTATGGCAGCTTCCTGAGCTTCGCAGACAACACCAGCGACAAGCTGGCTCCGGCATTCGGCGGCACCTGCTCCACAGTTGCAGCTGACCTGCCTGGTAAGCTCGGCGAGCCGATCTTCACCTTCACATTCACCGTTCCGGCGGATGCACAGCCTGGCGATGTTTACCCGATCAACTTCTCTGAGGTTGCCATCGAGAGACTGGATCTGGCTCAGGTGAACTGGACTGGCGAGAACGGTTCCATCACCATCAAGGGTGAAGAAGTAAAGCCTGTTGTCAACTACAAGTACACCTACAGCTACGGCGTTCAGGGTTATGACATGTACTACATGTCCCATGACCCGAGACCGTTCGACAAGGATGACCTGACTGGCGCTCTGGTACGCTACGGCTACGATAAGGATGGCAACCTGCTCACAACTGAGAATGTGCCGCTTAGCGCAGTTTCGATCAAGCTGACCAGAGAGGGTACAGACCTCGACAATCCGCAGGCAGTTTATGAGGCTGAGGGTCTTGCATATTGCATGGTTCCGCTTCAGGCTACCATCACGGATACGCTGCCGGTTTACAACGAGGAGACCGGTAAGGTAGAGTTCAAGGAAGTATCCATTACGATCACTTCTGAGGATGACTTTAAGGCAAATGCCTGGATCGGCGTCAAGGGCGATACGAACCTGAATGGTGAGTGCCGCGCAGACGATGCATCTGAGGTACTGACTTACGCTGCACTGAACGGTCTGTCTGAGGGCTCCGCAAAGCTCTACAGAGCCGGCGCAGACGCGGCAAGAACCGCAGAGTGGTCCGAGGCTTATGAGAACTTCGTATACTTCCTGTCCGATATCGACGGCGAGTCGCTCAACGGCGGCAAGACCGACGCATGGGGCACTGGAGAAACGACGGTGAACTCCGCAGACGCTTCTTACCAGCTGGTATTCGCATCCAAGGCTGGTCTGAACGGCACCTGCGACTGGGCTACCGAGGTTCTCAACAACCTTGAAAAGCTCCCGGCAATTACTTATGCGATCGTCAACGACGTAAAGTAATCCCATCCAAAACAAACAAGACCCACTCTCTGAGTGGGTCTTGTTTTTATAGTTTGTAGTGAAGTCCCTCCTGAGTTTGCGCAAGCCGACAAAAAAAGGAATCCCCCTCCCGGAATAACCGGAAGGGGGATGCATCTTAATTATCCGTCAGATCAATCGGCACCTCATGATCCCGCATGACTGCCTGGATCACATCGTGATACAGCGCCGGGGGATTGGAGAGGATCTTCTCGCCAAGCTGCCTGGCCTGCTCAAGATCCGGCGCAAACAGCGTGAGCTTGAGCAATACAAGATCCTGGTCGGTGATCGTCACATGCAGGTAGCAGCCGCGTTCAAGCGATTCGTAGGACAGCTTGACGTCCTTCTGGTTGCGCTGGCGCTGCACGGCACGCTTGGCTTCGGTCACGATCTGGTCGCGGAAGGACTTGGCCGCAATGGATTTGAGCTGCTTGGCACAGGCAATGCCGCGCTCTGTCACCGCAAGCTGCGACACGCCGTCCACATGACTTCTCTCCACGGAACCGGTGGAAAGCAAGGACTGGATCGCATCCTGATAGGTGAAATAATTGATGATCCCGCCCGTCACTGCCACATCATACAGCAGCTCCTCGTCCATCGGCTGCTCCACACGATACAGCATGTAGCACAGCAGAATAATGGCCATATCGGTATCATTGACACAGCGATCCGCGTTCTCGGAAATGCGCATCAGGTTTTCATCCGTCATTTTCTTTTTCATGCGATCCCTCCTTGTTCGTTTTGAATTTGCTCCCCGGCATGGCAGGGGAGCAAGGAAATGTATCAGGTAAAGTGCGGGTAATCGAGCATATGCGACAGCAGCGCCAGATTCACACAGGCCTCCACGACCGGAACCGACTGCGGAACCGCGCAGGATGCGCCGCATTCCTGCAGGGAAATGGCCTCCTCCTCCATCGTGGAGAGATTGACCGTCTGCTGCGGCTGTGCGATCGAAGCCGCCGGCTTGAAGGCGACACGCATCGTGATCGGCATACCGGAGGAAATGCCCCCGAGAATACCGCCGTGCATGTTGGAATGCGTCTTGACATGCCCGTGCTCATTGACATAGAAGCTGTCATTGCACTGGCTGCCGACCATCTTCGCCGTGGCAAAGCCCGCGCCGAATTCCAGACCGCGCACGCCCGGAATGCCGAAAATGAGCTGTGCAATGGTATTTTCCAGGCCGTCGAACAGGGGAGAGCCGATGCCGGCGGGCACATTGATCGAAACGCATTCGACCACGCCGCCAAGCGTCTCGCCGCCGTCTGCCGCCGCCCGGATGTCCTTGAGCATCCGGCTGCCCTGGCGCGAATTGATGACGGGGAATGCCTTGTAGCGCACGGCCAGCAGGTCTTCCTTTGTGACATTCACGCTGTCGAATTCCTTGTCCTTGGTATTGTGGATCTGCAAAATATGCGCACCGGTGTAAATGCCCCGGCGTTCGAGGATCTGCCCGGCAACGGCGCCTGCAAAGCACAGGGGTGCCGTCAGACGGTCGGAAAAATGCCCGCCGTCACGAATGTCATTGAAGCCGCGGTAGCGCAGGGTGCCGGTGTAATCGGCATGACCCGGCCGCGGCAGGCGACCGAGCTGCTCCTTGACATCGGGAATGACCACATCATGGTTCTGGATAAAGGCACACAGCGGGGAGCCGGTGGTTCTGTCATTGAGAATACCGGACATGATCTGCATGAATTCGCCGCCCTCATGAATGCCGGGCTGTCTGCGCTCCATGAATTTGTGAAGCTGCCCCACGTCGATGAATTCTCCAGGCGGCAGGTTGTCCACCGTTACGCCGATCGCGGGTCCCTGTGCCTCTCCGAACACGGAAACATGGATGCGGTTATTCCATACGGATGCCATTGGCGATTCCTCCTAATGCAATATAATCATCCCAGAAAGCGGGATAGGACTTCTCCACGCACTCTGCCCCGCGGATGCAGACCTCACCGTCCGCCCGCGTTGCAGCGATGGCCGCACTCATGGCGATCCGGTGGTCGCCGGCGCTGTCAATGGTGCCGCCGTGCAGCCTGTCCACAGGATGGATCTCCAGGCCGTCCGGATGCACTGTGACCTGTCCGCCGAGGGCACTGAGCATGGCGGCGGTCGTTTCCAGGCGGTCGGATTCCTTGATCCGCAGCCGCTCGGCGCCGACAATGCGCACGGGACGGCCGCAGAAAGAAGCTGCCACCGTCAGGATCGGTACGAGATCCGGAATGTCCTGTGCGTGGATGATGTACTCACTATTTTTATTATACCACATATCGCGGAGAATTTCAACAACTTTCCGGTCACCCTGGGCAGATTTTTCCGGAATATTTTGCAGCCTGATGTCAGATCCGAGCGCATTGGCTGCGTAGAAGAATGCCGCCTGCGAAAAATCGCCTTCCACCGTCACATCCTGCGCCTGATAGGACTGCCCGCCGGGAATGCGGTAGCCGTATTCCGTTTCCGCAGCCGTCACACCGAAGCGTGCCATCATGTCGAGCGTCATGTCTGCATAGGGCTTCGATTGCAGGGGAGAGGTGAGCACGATCTCGGAATCCCCCTTGAGAAGCGGCAGCGCGAGCAGCAGCCCGGTGATGAATTGCGACGAAATATCGCCCTCGAGCTCGAATGTGCCGGGGGTAAGCTGCCCGGAGATCGTAAAGGGCATGGTATTCTGATAATCGAATGTGATCCCCTTTTTGGAAAGCTCCCGGAGGTAGGGCGTGATCGGCCGCTGCGGAAGGCGTCCCTGTCCGAGGAAGGTCGTGCGGATGCCGAGCGCTGCCGCAATGGGAATGAGGAAACGCAGCGTCGAGCCGCTTTCGCAGCAGTCGCATTCAGCCGTCTGCGCCGGATGCAGCCCGGAGAAGGTGACAGCTTCCTCCGAAACGCTGCATTGCACGCCGAATGCCTGCATGGCGCCGATCGTGGCGTGAATGTCCTTGGAGAAGGTGATGCCTCGCACGGCGGAATGCCCCTGGCAGAGTGCCGCGCAGATGATGGCGCGGTGGGCAGCGCTTTTCGAGGCCGGAATATGTACCGTTCCGGAGAGCTTCCCGGGGGTAATGCGGATGTCCATGGCTTACCTCCCGAAGATGCGGCAGAATTCCGCGAATGTGGCTGTCCGGATCTGTGCCTTGCCGATGGGCTCGCAGGTGATGTAGCGCAGATTGCCGCCGGCGCGTTTCTTGTCGTGGCTGCACAGCGGGAGAAGCCCTTCCAGAGGGGCGGGTACAGCGGTCGGCAGGTCGTAGCGCTTGCAGCATTCACATAGGCGTTCATAAGCATCGGCATTGCCGGTGTACCGGGTCATGATGCACATGCCCGCAGCGACCGCGCAGCCGTGGGTGTAGGTCTCGTAGTGGTAATAGGCTTCAATGGCATGGCCGATTGTATGTCCGAAATTGAGGATCATGCGCAGGCCGGTGTCAAGCTCATCCTCAGCAACCACATCGCGCTTGATGGAGATGCAGGCGGGGATGATCTCATCGAAATGCTCCTGCACGGTGGACAGGTCGCAGCCGCAGAGCAGCGCAAAGAGCGCTTCGTCTGCGATCATGCCGTATTTGATGACCTCGC
Organism: uncultured Ruminococcus sp.; assembly: GCA_902783005.1. GTDB lineage: Bacteria > Bacillota > Clostridia > Oscillospirales > Ruminococcaceae > UBA3855. Next base: position 21,704 of record CACZPI010000006.1, read on the forward strand.
CCATGCCGTCAATGAGGAATTCCCGCGGGAGGGTGCGGAGGGCATCGGGGTCACAGAGGACAGCCGCCGGCTGCTTGAAGGCGCCGACGAGATTCTTGCCTTCGGGCAGGTCGATGGCCGTCTTGCCGCCGACGGAGGAATCGACCTGTGCCAGCAGGGAGGTCGGGATCTGGACGTACCGGATGCCCCGCAGGAAGGTCGCGGCGGCAAATCCGGTAATATCCCCGACAACGCCGCCGCCGAGGGCAACAAGGCAGTCGGAGCGGGTAATGTCATTCCGGCAGAGGAATGACCAGATCTGCGTGAGGGTCGCGGCATTCTTGGAGCCCTCGCCGTGGGGGAATACGAAACGGACGGTACGCATGCCGGCAGCTTCGAGGGAAGCCACGACTGCATCGCCGTAAATGGCATTCACATTGTCGTCGGTAATGACGGCGCAGGCACCGCCGCAAAGCTCCCGGACAATTTCACCGGTGCGGGAGAGGATCCCGCGTTCTACCATAACATCATACGCATCCCGGACAGGAACGTGAATGGTTTTCATAAGTCATCAGCCTCCGAAGTTGGATTGGTTTTCTGCGCATTAAATC
>CACZPI010000007.1 GCA_902783005.1 uncultured Ruminococcus sp.
GCAATTTCCTCCGGGGAGATCACGGAAACGACCGTGAACTGGATCTCGCGTCCGGCAGCCTTCACCTGTGTGGCAAAATGCAGCATCGTGTCATAGGCATTCGCCGGGTGTCCGGAGGGATTCGTCACCCGGTCATAGACCGCCGCATCCCCGCCGTTGAGCGAAACCGAGAATTTGTCGATCACCGGTGTCAGCCTTGCCGCCGCATCTGTCCCCGCAGCCTGTGCTTCCTCCGGGTTGTACAGATCGGTCAGGCCGTTGGTATTCAGGCGAAGCACGGCATCCGGCTTCTTCGAGCGGATGTAGGCCGCCGTTTCGAGCAGGAATTCCAGCCGCATCGTCGGCTCACCGTACCCGCAGAAAACAATTTCCGGATAGCTGTCCAGGTCGCGCTCGTCGATCGCCGCCTGCATTTCTGCGGCAGAGGGCTCATGCTCCAGCCACAGCGGATCCGAGCCGTAGGCACCGTCGTCATTCTTGCGGATGCAGAAGGTGCATGCACACGGGCAGCGGTTGGTGATATTCAGATACAGCTTTCCGCCTGTTTCATAGGTGAGTGTCATTGCCTTTTTCATATAGATTGACCCCTTTTTCTGTTATTTGTGGTACCCTGTCCCCATGCCGATCTGGTATGCCCGGTAGATCTGCTCCATGAGCATCACCGCGGCAAGCGCATGGGGAAAGGTCATTTCCGACATGGACAGCCGGAGGTAGGCCTCGCGCTTGAGCGATTCGCTCAGTCCGCACGACGAGCCGATCACGAATGTCACCGCGCTCCCCCGCATGGGCAGCTCTTCATTGATGAGCCGGGCGAATGCTTCGCTTGAACGCTGCTTCCCTTCAATGCACATGGCAATGAGCGTGCCTCTGGCTGCCTTGCGGATGGCGGCGGCCTCCTGTTCAAGGGCGGCAGCGATCTCCTTTTCCGAGGGCTTGTCCGAAAGCCGCACGGCGGGGAGCTGCGTGAATTCCCATTTGCAGAAGGGCGTCAGGCGCTTCTGATAGACCTCCTGCGCCGCCGTCAGATGCGGCTCCTTCTGCTTGCCGACTGTCAGCAATTGCATCTGCATCATCAGAAGATCACCGCCCCTCCGGTCGTTTCCACCGGCGCAATGCCGAGGAGATAGTCACGCCCCATCGTCATATCTGCAAGCGACTGCTGCGCGGCAGCGGATGCAAGTACAGGGGTATTGTTGTGCGGACTCAGATGCCCGAGCAGCAGCCGGGTGGTGCCGTGTGCGACCAGATGCCGGGCGAATACGGAGCTGTCGGGATTGGACAGGTGGCCGTGATCGGACATGATGCGGCCTTTCAGCTCCGGCGGATAGGGGCCGCGCACCAGCATTTCCGGGTCGTAATTCGATTCGAGCAGCACCATGTCACAGCCCGTCACGGCATCGCGGACGGTATCGGTGACAATGCCCAGATCCGTGCAGACCGCGCAGTACCGGTCATCCGGGGTATGAATGCGGAATCCGCAGCTTCCGGGGGCATCGTGCATCGTGGAGAATGCTTCGACCTCAAAGCCGCCGACGACCGCGCTGCCGGTGTCCATGGCAAAGGTCTGCACATCCGCCGGGAGATGGTCGCCGGCAAGGAGCGTCTGAAGCGTTTCCTGCGTGGCATAGACCGGGACATGCAGCTTCTTTTCAAGCACCCGCAGGCCCTGAATGTGGTCGGAATGCGTGTGGGTAATGAAGATTCCCTGAATGGCCCTGGGATCAAGGCCGTTGGCATCAAGTGCGGTGCAGATGCGCTTGCAGGAGACGCCGCAGTCGATCAGAATGCCGGCATTGCGGCCGCCGATGTAGGACGCATTTCCGCCGGAGGAGCTGAACAGGGGGTAGAATTTGGCCATGGTATCGCCTTCCTTATGAATGATCGGCGCCGCTCCCACCGGAATGGAAGCGGCGCATAAAATCCGGAATCAGAAACGGGATCTCGGGTCATCGTCGCTGACGCGCCGGATATTGGCGCCGACAGCGGAGAGCTTTTCGGTGATGCGCTCATAGCCGCGCTCGATATAGCCGATCTCTGCGACCTCGGTGGTGCCCTCGGCAAACATGCCGGCGATCACCAGTGCCGCGCCCGCACGCAGGTCACAGGCATTGACCTGTGCGCCGTGCAGTGCGTCCACGCCGAAGAGAATGGCACCGTCGCGGGTGGTGTTGATATTGGCACCCATTTTGGCCAGCTCTGCGGCATATTTGAAGCGATCCTCCCAGATCTGCTCGGTGATATTGCTCTGCCCTGCGGCACGAACGAGCAGCACCGCCATCTGCGGCTGCATGTCCGTCGGGAATCCCGGATGCGGCTCCGTGCGGATGTTCGTCGGCTGGAAGGGCTTGTCTTCGGTGTA
>CACZPI010000008.1 GCA_902783005.1 uncultured Ruminococcus sp.
GGACGTGTAGCGATAGCCCGAAGCATAGGCCTTGACGTCCTCCTCCAGGACGGTCGGCGCCTGGCCGGAGAAGCCGTAGAGCTTGCCCTCGCGCAGGACGACGGTGCCGCCGTAGTAGTTCGAGCTGTAGCGCTCGGACGTGCAGGTGCCCTCCCCGAGGGGCGGGTCGTAGGGCGAGGCGGGGGCGACGGTGATCGTGCCGGTGTAGACCTCCTGTCCCTCGCTGTCGAGGAGCCGGTAGGACGTCGTGCCGGGGGCGACGCCGAAGAGGTTCGCGCCGTCGAACATGCTGGCGTGGTGGCCGTTGACGATGCGTACCACAGAGATGTCGTCGATGACGAGACTGCATTCGAGCGGGTCGCCGAAGATGCCGGACGGCGTGACGCGGAAGATCTCCGCAAAGCCCTGCTCGACGGTCAGGTCGGTGTCCCAATGGGCGATGGCGCGGCGCTGGTCGAGGGAGATCTGGGGCATGTCGATGATGCGGAACTCCTCGAGGTCCATCCCCTCCGCGAAGGAGATGTCCGTCACGGGGACGCTGTACATCTGGAGGGTCTTGAGGGCGGGCATGTCCTTGACGGGCGAATAGTCCGTGATGGTGCCGCCGTGGAGCGAGAGCAGCTTGCAGCTCTCCATGTAGCGGAGCCACGAGAGATCCTGCACGCCGTCCATGTCGATGGTGAGGCGGTCGGTCGCGCGCAGCTCCGCCTCGGTCATGACGCCGTCCATGTTCGGGTCGGCGTACTGGCCGGTGGAGAGGATCCTTTCGTAGACGATGGGGTCGATGTCGGCCGGGACGGGCGCCTCGGCTGCCGCTGCGAGGTCGGCGAGGGACGCGAGCAGCGCGAGGCTGCAGAGCAGGGACAGGATGTGTTTCATTCGTTTGGCCTCCTTGTGTGGGGTGGGTACGGCGCGTGCCGTGTCATGTCTATTATAGCACGTTTCGGGAAAGAGCACAAGAGGACGGGCGCAAATGATATGGGCGCTATCATGAGAAAAGCAGATGCTGCGTGTGCGGCATCTGCTTTTTGGCGATATATGGGGGTCTAGCACTTCTTGCGCTGTGGGACGAGGAGCGTCACCAGCAGGAGGAACGCGAACACGCCGCCGACTCCGAGGCAGACATAGGCGACCGTCTCATTGGTGAGGTAGGTGTACTGCGGGTCGTGGGGGTCGTACCGGATCTCGAGCACCTGCCCCTCGTGGACACCGGCGGGCGGGCGCGTGAGGAGGTCCGTGTGGCGCTCCCCGTCGATCTCGAAGGCGATGTCGGCGGTGACCTTCTTTTTGTCGCCGCTGTCGGTGTGCTTGTAGCTGACGTTCACATGCTCGACCGTGGCGGTCGCGGTGGGGTAGCTCCGGATGATGTTCAGGTCGCGGAAGCCGAAGAACAGGAACACGGCCGCGGCGAGCAGCAGGAAGACGATCGTGGCGGTCTCTTTTCTCAAACGCGTTCTCTCCTTCTGTCATAAAGTAGATCAGTTACAAAAAAAGCTCCCGATGCCGGAGCATCAGGAGCAGCTTGGCGCGCCTTGCTGGACTCGAACCAGCGGCTTACTGCTTAGAAGGCAGTTACTCTATCCAACTGAGTTAAAGGCGCAAATATAACGAATTGATATAATTGATAAAAAGCGGATGACGGGAATCGAACCCGCATACTCAGCTTGGGAAGCTGATGCTCTACCACTAAACTACATCCGCGAAGATCGCTGCCAACGACGGCAGAAGTAGAAAGCGGGTGATGGGAATCGAACCCACGTAACCAGCTTGGAAGGCTGGAATTCTACCATTGAACTACACCCGCAGATCATGTCGTTCTCACAACATAAAATATTATACCACAAATCTCCCCTCTTGTCAAGTGCTTTGAGAAAAAAAGTTTCTTACTTCAATTATGTCTCATTTTTTACGGTTTTACTCTTTTCAAATGTCGAATAATGTGCTATAATAGAAACAAGGATAGCAGCAGAAAGGAGAACAGATATGAAAAAGCATCACCAGAAACCGGATAACCGGAATGCAAAGGCTTCTCCGGTACCCGATCCAAAAGAAAAGCTACTGTCTGATATTCATGTACATGCATGTGCTCTTGCGGATCTGGCTGAACAGGCGCGGCAGCATCCGACAGCATATCTTTGCAATAACGTGCAAAGCAAGATCCGCGAGCTCAGGGTGCTGCTTCGCAATTGCCGAGAACAGAATATAGCTGTAGAAGAGATCAGCACGCTGGATCTCCACAGATATTCACAGGAGATCAGAGCCATCCGGAAGCGGATTAGCGAAGAATCAGAGGAGGGTTTTCTTCCGGAGGATTCGGTTTCGAGAGAGGATTCAGAGGCGCTGGTTCCGGATACCGTAGACAGTAATGCTTATGTCGCAGAATCCAGGCGGCAAAGAGGCGCATTTCTGGCTGTCATTTCCGCGGTTTTGATTACTCTGATGCTTGCAGCTGTTTTCGGGGCTGTGTATTATCTTCAAACCCATGCAAGCATTCCTTTTAACAGCGAAGACGTCATCGGAGATTCTGCGGATTCTGTATCTCGTTCGCTGGAGGAAGCTGGATTCACCAACATCCGCAAGGAGGTTGATTTCTCCGGATGGCAGGAGGGCGGCCAGGTGCTTTCTGTTACGATTGATTCGAGCGACACCTTCCTGCAAGGAACGTATCAAAAAAAGGATGCTCCGGTTGTCGTGACCTATACCAGTGAAGACCGGATCTATGTGACGGATCTGTTGTCAGGGTGGTCGGATTCGGATTATACAGATATTGTCACGATTCTGGAAGGTTCCGGCTTCACTTCCGTGACAGCCGTTCCTGAGATCACGCAGAAGCCGGAACAGGATCAGCATATTGCAGAAATTTCCTTGGGCGGAATACCCTATACAGACGAGGAATGCTATCTTCCGGCAGATACGCCGATTGAAATGACCTATTATACACTGAAGGTCTCTGTCGGCAGCGATTATGCGGACTTCATCGGACGTTCCTGTGAAGAGGTTACAGCAGAGCTGGAACAGAAGGGATTTACCAATGTTCTGACCGAAGCTGTCAGCGACGGCTGGGAACAAGGCGGCTCTATTCTTAGTCTTACAGTAGACGGAAGCGTAGACTATGACCCGGATGAGATCCTTGATCCGGATACGCCGGTGGTGATCCGATACAGCAGTGATGACCGGATTGATGCGGGCAGCCTGCTTGCATTCTGGCAGTCGGCTAAATACGGCAGCATTGTGGATTCTCTTGAAGAAGCGGGATTCACGGATGTCAGAGTCGGTTCTGTTCCGACACAGGATGCTTCGCGTGACCAGCGGATCCGGGAGATCACGATTGATGACATCCCTTATGATGATGAGCCCTGCTTTGTGCAGAGTGATCTGACCATACGGATCATGTATTTTTCCTTCATGCCTACCGCAGGAATCAGCTCATCCTCCTGCCGGAATAAGCCGTATGAGGATATTGCAGATCTGTTTGCTGAACAGGGCTTTACCAATATCCGCATCGTCCGTGCGGATGATATGAGCAGATTCTCCCTCTTTACTAAGGAGGGCACGGTTCGTTCTGTCACCATCGACGGTTCCGACTGGTTTGACCAGGACGATACCTTTGCGGTGGACAGTGAGGTTGTGATCTCCGTGCATTCCTATCCGGGAGAGGGTCTGGATGAAATCACAGAAGTCTTGGAATAATCGCAAATCACTGAAAATGACTCATAAATTGTCAGAATACCAAGGAGGTCAGAATGTTCTGGGATCAGGTGGCACCATTATACGATGTATTTGAAAAGGTATATAATAGCAAGGTATATTGTAATACCGGACTTCGGGTAGCGAAGGAGATCGAACCGGGTGATACGGTATTGGAATGTGCCTGCGGTACAGGTGAGATTACCCGGTATCTGGCACCCGCCTGTAAGCGGCTGATTGCCACGGATTTCTCCCGAAATATGCTGGCGCAGGCACAGAAAAAATGCGCAGACTACGACAATATCAAGTTTCGCTTTGCAGATCTGACACATCTGCGCTGCGGTGATGGACGGTTTGATAAGGTGGTAGCCGGAAATGTGATCCATCTTCTGGATGATCCGGCTGCTGCGGTAGAGGAGCTCCTGCGTGTCTGCAAGCCCGGCGGAAAGGTCATTATTCCGACGTATATCAATGAAACTTCCGGACAGAGCAGGATAGCAGCGAATCTGCTGCAATGTCTCGGAGCAGATTTCAAGAGAGATTTTGATTTAATCAGCTATCGTGAATTCTTTGCGCAGATTGGTTATCCTCAGGTTGCAATTGATGTGGTTCAAGGCCGGATGCCCTGTGCGGTTGCAGTGATCCATAAACCCGTTTCCATTTCCAGAGCCAATGCTGATCCGATTCGGAAGGCCGCCCCGCAGGATGCAGGACGGATCGCTGAGATCATTGTAACGGACTATCGTGAGAATTTCTACCCGATTTTCCGCAATGAGGAATACTACTTCAAGGAACTGAATGTCACTGATCTGGCCGCAGAGTATGCTGCCGGTTCCGAAGCGCTCGGCAATACCTATGTCTATGATGACGGCGTGATCAAGGGCATGATCCGCATTCGTGGACACGAAATTGAAAAGCTGTTTGTAGAGCCGCATTTTCAAGGGCAGGGGATCGGTGCAATGCTGCTTGCTTTTGCGGTGGAACGCTTCCGTGCCGATCATCTCTGGGCGCTGGAGTATAATTCCCGGGGTATTTCGTTCTATCAGAGGCATGGATTTACACTGACAGAAGAACGCGAGATCGAGGATGAATGGGTACCGCTGGTCAAGATGGCAAGAGAAATGCCGCACTCCCGGAGCTGACCATGCTGTATTACATGTTTCATAAACCACGCGGCTGTGTGACGGCGCGTTCCGATGCAGTCCATAAAACTGTCATGGATTATTTCCCGCAGGATCTTGCCGAACAATTGCACCCGGTCGGCAGACTGGACAAAGATACCTGCGGCCTTCTGCTTCTGACGGATGACGGCTATTTTGACCAGCGTATCATGCAGCCGGAACGTCATATACCCAAAACGTATTTTTTCTATGCACTCGGAACGATGAACACCGAGAAGCAGGCTCTCCTGGAACATGGAATTGATCTGGCCGGTTTTACCACCCGTGATGCCGCGTTTGCTTATGACAGATCCTATCACATCCGGGAGCTTGAACCGTATATGCCGGAGGACAGACGACCCCGGTATATGAAAAATCCGGAAGGACCGGCATTTTCCGGAAGGCTGACGATTTGTGAAGGCAAAAAGCGCGAGGTGCGCCGGATGCTTGCCGCAGTCGGGTGTCACATTTTTTATCTGCGCCGTGAAAGAATCGGAACGCTTGCTCTTGATTCTGAACTTCGGCCGGGGGAATACCGCCTGTTGTCTGCAAAAGAGCTTGAATCGGTATACGAAAACGGATGCTTCCTGTGAAGCATCCGTTTACTTGTTTTTCCTATTTCCGGAACAAATCGCTGAGAATGGCAAGGAGCTGGTCTTTGTCGATCGGCTTTGCGATGTGTCCGTTCATGCCTGCCTGCTCGGCGCGTTCCTTGTCCTTTGCAAATGCATTGGCAGTCACTGCAAAGATCGGAATGGAAGCGTGTGCAGGATTCTGCATGCTCCGGATCGCGGTCGATAAACTGCGAGAGAGTTTCTGACTATTGCTCCAATATCGCAGTGTCAATTATCCAGATCGCAAAGTCCAGTATGAGAAGCCATGTATACCTTAATGAACTGAAAGCACAGCGTTCCGAGCAGTTTATCGGTGCTTACAATTCGTATCATGAAAAATACAGATTATCTGCGTAAAAGAATAACAGCCGTATTCCC
>CACZPI010000009.1 GCA_902783005.1 uncultured Ruminococcus sp.
GAACCTTCTTCTCGCGCGGAGCCAAAGTATCCAGCACATCCTCCAGCTGCTCTCTGAGCAGGGAGAAGGAAGCAGCCTCCGACGGTTCGGATGCATCTTCGTCAGGGATGAAGTCACCGAGGTGGGAATCCTCCTCCTCACCGATCGGCGTTTCCAGCGATACCGGATCCTGCGCAATGCGCATGATCTCACGGACACGCTCTACCGGCAGCTCCAGGCGGGCTGCGATCTCCTCCGGTGTCGGATCATGGCCATTCTCATGCAGAAGCTGGCTGGAGACCTTCTTGACCTTGGTGATCGTTTCGACCATATGCACCGGAATACGGATGGTTCTTGCCTGATCCGCAATGGCACGGGTGATGGCCTGGCGGATCCACCACGTTGCATAGGTGGAAAATTTAAATCCCTTATTGTAATCGAATTTCTCGACCGCCTTGATAAGGCCGAGATTTCCCTCCTGGATCAGATCCAGGAACTGCATGCCGCGGCCGACATACTTCTTGGCGATGGAAACAACCAGTCTCAGATTCGCCTCGGAAAGGCGCTGCTTGGCACGCTTGGCCTCCAGCGGGGTGCCCTCTGCCATCACACGCGCCAGTTCGATCTCCTCATTGCCGGAAAGCAGCGGCACACGGCCGATTTCCTTGAGGTAGATCTTGACCGGATCATCGACCGCCAGACCGTCGGTCGAAAGCGCAGAATCCAGATCCTCGTCCGGATTCTCATTGATCTCGATGTGATCGAGGTCGAAATTCTCATCAACGACATTGTTATCAATGATCTCAATATTGAGCTGCTCACAGCTGTCATAGAAGGAGTTGAGCTGATCGGCGTCAAAGTCCATCTCCTCCAATGCATCGGAGATCTGCTTGGTCGTCAGCTTTCCGGCGGTTTTTCCCTTTTCGAGCAGTGCTTCAATCGTAGATTTCTTGTCCATCCTGTTCCTCCTTTTAAACGTTGCGCCTTGGGTTTACTGGCCATTATGTTTACGGTTCTGTACCGCGCGGAGCAGATCATCGTCCGTCAGCTCAGAACCGGTGACCGGGGAATCCTGCGCCTTGCGCAGGAGCACCGCGAATTCCTGTATATCATCGCGGCTCAGAGACACCTCCGCATTCTGCGCAGAAATGCCCGTAATACGGCTCATCTCGTCTACCGAAAACTGGTCTGCGAGGAGCGACAGGGAGAATTCCTGCCAGTCTGCCTGACAGATCGCCGCATAGACTCTGCGGTGGAATTCTGTCACAAACAGCTCCGGCGGGATCGCCTCCCGGACTTGTTCAATTTCGGACGGAAACCGCAGCAGATATGCGATAATTCGCTCCTCTGCACGGCTCTCCCGCGGATGCTGCTGCGCCTCGGGATTGACGGCATCACGCCGCACCGCCTTGGCTTCGATCTCGCGGAATTCCGCCTGATTGGCAAATTCCTGACGGCGCTTGGCGAAGCCCCGCACCTGGATCAGGATGGTATCCTTCTGAACGCCTGTTGCCTCCGCAACGCGCCCGGCATAGACCTCCTGCTCCAGCGGATTTTGCAGCTCTGCCAGAATCCGGACACTCCTTCGCAAAAGCTCCGTGCGCCCGGCTTCGGTGTCCAGATCCAGCCCGTCCTTGCATTTGTCGAGCCGGAATACCAGAGCATCTCCGGCATTGTCAATGAGCATCCGGAAACGATCAGGGCCGAATTTCTTGATGAATTCATCCGGATCCTTCGCACCTTCCATCCGCAGAATGCGGGTCGGAATGCCGACCTCTCCGAAATAATTGATGGCACGCTGTGTTGCCTTCTGCCCGGCGCCGTCGCTGTCATAGGCCAGCACCACATCGCGGGCATAATTGGAAATGAGCCTTGCCTGCTCCGGTGTAATGGCGGTGCCGAGCGTGGCCACAGCATTCTCAAATCCCGCCTGGTTCATGGCAATCACATCCATATAGCCCTCACAGAGAATGAAGGTGTTGGAGGAAGCATTCTTGGCGAAATTCAGGGAAAACAGATTCTTCCGTTTGCTGTATACCGGGGTGTCGTTGGTATTGAGGTACTTCGGCTCGCCGCCGTCAAGGACGCGCCCGCCGAATGCGATGACCGCACCCTTCTGGTCGATGATGGGAAATATCACCCGTCCGCGGAAATAGTCGTAAATGCTGCCCTTATCGGATTTCCGGCAGACGCCCGCTGTCACCATTTCCTCGTCATGATACCCGAGTCGTCTCAGATGGTCACGAAGCTGGTTCCAGTCATCAGGCGCATAGCCGAGGCCGTATTTCTGAACGGTTGCCGGCTTCAGGCGGCGTTCGCTGAAATACCGCAGCCCGCGCTGATCCGGACCCTTGAGCAGATAGGAGTAGTAAAACCGCGCAGTTTCGCGGTTGATCTCATAGCAGCGCCGCCGCAGATAAGCACCGCGCTCCGCCTCCGGATCCTGCCGGGGCATTTCCAGACCGCAGCGCTCCGCCAGGTAGCGGACTGCCTCGATATAGGAAAGATTGTCCATTTTCCGGACAAAGGTGATCACATCTCCGCCCGCACCGCAGCCGAAGCAATAAAAATGCGGGTCGTCCGTCCAGATATGACAGGACGGCGTTTTCTCGGAATGGAACGGGCAGCAGCATACATAGGTGCGCCCCCGCTTCTTGACATCCGCATAGGTGCGGAACAGCTCCACAATGTCCGTCTGTTCGCGCAGACGCAGGATGAATTCTTCCGGTAACCGCGCCATAGCAACACCTCACTCATTCAGGCGGGATCCGTTTTGCTTTGCCTTGTACTAATGAGGCATGAAATCGGGTTTAATTTATTTCCAGAAGCGCGGAATGAACAGCTCACTGTACAGATCCACGGCATAGCCGTCACTCATGCCGGAAATATAGTCGCAGACCGCTCTGTCCACATCCTCATCCTGCGCGATTTTCCGGTACAGCTCCGGCATCTTTTCCGGATGCTGCCGGAAATACCGGTACAGCTCTTCAATGAGGATCTTGGCCTTCTGTTCCTCCGCCTTGGCATTGAGATTGTGGTACACGCGCTCATACATGAAGCTGTGCAGCAGGTCGTGCGCCTGCTGAATCTCCGGCGCCATGCCGATGGTGTCCGTGCCGTGCGCGATCACAGCGCCGACAAGTGTTGTGATGCGCTCCGTGTGGGAATGACCGAGGATCTCTACCGCTTCCCGCGGCAGATCGTCGGCTGTCAGGATCCCGGCGCGGATGGCATCCTCAATATCGTGGTTGATGTATGCAATGCGGTCGGCTACCCGGACGATATTGCCCTCAAGCGTGTCCGCGATCATATTGGTATGGCAGACAATGCCGTTGCGGACAGCCTGTGTGAGATTCAGTCCCATGCCGTTCTTTTCAATGGAATCGACCACGCGCATACTCTGCTGGTAATGCCGGTAGCCGTGCGGACAGATATGGTTCAGAACCGATTCACCGGCATGTCCGAAGGGAGAATGCCCCACATCATGCCCGAGTGCGATCGCCTCGGTGAGGTCTTCATTCAGAAACAGCGCCCGCGCGATCGTCCTCGCCACCTGCGATACCTCCAGTGTATGCGTCAGGCGGGTGCGGTAATGATCTCCGACCGGCGATAAAAAAACCTGCGTCTTGCGTTTGAGACGCCGGAATGCATTGCAGTGCAGGATCCGGTCGCGGTCACGCTGGAATGCCGTCCGGTAAGGACACGGTTCTTCCCTGCGCAGGCGGATGGTCGCACCAGTATCAGTACTCAGGCAGGCACGTTTTGACAGAATCCGTTTTTCATTGATCTCCAACTGTTCCCGGATCGACATACTGCACCTCCTGAATTGACCCTCTATTATATTATACGGATCGGGTCACAAGAAACCCTCTCTTTTTTCGGAAATATTTTTTCAGAGCGGATCTGAGTCATCCTCAGAATCCGGGAAGAAGGATTCCGGATCCTTGTGCCAGCGAAGCGCGTCACGGATCACGCGCACCAGTCCCCTGAGTGTAAAGGCCGAACACACGGCGAAAATTCCGGAAAAGATGAGAAATGTGACCCGGTCTCCAAGATCTGCCCATTCATGGAGAGCCCCAAGCAGCATGATTCCCGTCAAGGCCAGCAGCGCCAGCATTACCAGGACAGAGGTAATAATTTTCCAGAACCACATGTCACACGCCTGCTCCCGCAAAATCCGCCAGGTCAGGCGCCCCGCGTTCGATCACGATACGTCCGGCTGACAGATCGGTCAGCTCCTTGCAAAGATCCTCTGCAACCTGCGCCCGGACATGCAGGGCGAGCAGCACATCGGTGCCGAAATCACAGGAATCCTCCAGAACGCCGTACTTCGGGAGGATATTTGTCACCTTGCCGTAGAGCGTATAGTCCATCCGGAGCGTGAGCGGAATGCTGTCACACATATGCCGGATGCCGGCTGCATCGCAGGTGATGGAGGCACTGTGCGAATAAGCACGCACCAGTCCCCCGCCGCCGAGGAGAATGCCGCCGAAATAACGCACGACCACGCAGCAGACATCCGTCAGGCCGCGCTTTTGCAGCACCTCGATCACCGGTACGCCGGCCGTTCCCTGGGGTTCACCGTCGTCGGAATAGCGGGAGGTATTGCCGTCGCGGAGGATGTAGGCATAGACATGGTGTCTGGCCTTGCGGTGGCCGGCCTTGATCTCATTGATGAAGGCAACTGCCTCGTCATTGGTAGTAACGGGGGCTAAATAGCCGATAAATTCCGAGCGTTTCTCGGTGAATGTCGTATCTGCCGCCTGGGCAATCGTGTAGTAATCCATGATACACTCCGGTCTCAGATCAGTTTATCGAAGCATTGCAATTCAGAACGGAAATTCCAAACTGAACATGCAAAACAGGAATTGATATGAAAAACGAGCAGTTCTTGATGAAAAAAACTGCTCGCTGTTTCTTGGGTTCTGCTTACTTGCCGAGGTTGAAGCGTCTGTTGAAACGATCAACACGTCCGCCGGTATCAACCAGCTTCTGCTTACCGGTATAGAACGGATGGCACTTGGAGCAGATTTCTACCTTGATGTCCTGCTTGGTGGACTGGGTCTCGATGACGTTACCGCAATGGCAGGTAATGGTCGTCTTGTACAGGGTAGGATGGATGTCCTTCTTCATGCAAATTCACCTCAGTTCTGCAATTTCTGCGCAATCTCTGCTCGCAGGCTAATTTATAATAGAAAATTATAATTCTGCCTACGTCAGGCATTGATACAGTAGCCCATCCGCATTCGTTTTCAGACAGTAGTACTATACAACTTAAACATTATAGCATATTTCTCCGGATTTGTCAAGAGGTCAGCTCAAAAATCTTTCAACGTTTTTTCAACTGTGTTTCAACCTGGTGCATTGGTAAAATTGACGAAATGACGGGAATGCCATTCGCCAAGGGATGGGAAAAAATGAGAGTCCCCGACAGACCCCGCCAAAGTTGTTGTGGAAAACCCGAATTTTCCCTTTTCATTATTGACATCCTGATATAAAAAAGGTATAATGGAAATACGAATCATAATATGTAAGATGTAATTCACGGAGGTGTGCAGATTGCAGAACAACCGCAATAAACGGCGCAAGCTGTCGAGACAGGGCGTCGTTTTGCTGCTGGCTTTAATGCTGCTGATTATTTTTGCCCTGATATTGGTGACAGTCCTGATTTTCGGTGCCCCGCGCCATTCCAGCCGGAACCGCGTGGCCAAAAACAACAAGGCGGAAGTGGCCGCCACGGAACCTGTAACGATCCCGACTACCGAGCCGCCGACAGAACCGCCCCCACCGGTCTTCTACCCGGAGGCTGACGACCAGACAATGCTCCTGGACGGTGAGCTGCAGGTGGGAAGAGCACTCCTGATTGATTATGACGAAAACCGCGTGATCGCGATGAAGGGTCAGCCCGATGCCCGGATCTACCCGGCATCCATGACCAAGATGCTGACTATTGTCACGGCGCTTGAGCATATAGAGGACTATGAAGCACGCTTCACCTTTACGGAGGAGCAGCTCAATCCGCTCTACGAGCAGGAGGCTTCTATGGCAGGCTTCCAGCCCGGCGAGACCGTCACTATGGACGACCTGCTCTATGCAGCAGCGCTTCCCTCCGGCGCAGACGGAACACTCGGACTTGCCCTTTCTACGGCCGGTTCCGAGGAGCTCTTCGTGAGCTGGATGAATGAGATCGTGGAAAAGCTGAAGCTGAAGAATACCCACTTCACCAACCCGAGCGGTCTGCATGACGAGAATCATTACAGCACACCCGAGGACATTGCACTCATTCTGGAGTATTGCATGCAGAATGACGAATGCAGACGGATCCTTGCAACCTATACCTACACCACCTCCAAGACGGAGCAGCATCCGGACGGCATTGAGCTGTACAGCACGATGTTCAGCCGCATGTACGGCACCGAGGTGGACGGCATCAAGATCTGCGGCGGCAAGACCGGGTACACCGATGAGGCAGGCCAGTGTCTTGCAAACTGGGCAGAGACCCCTGACGGCCATCGCTACATTGCAGTAACGGCGCAGGGATTGAACAAATGGCATAATGTGTTCGACAGCTTCCGGCTGTACGGCATTATTACCGGTACCTATGAGCTTCTGGTGCCGGAAGAAACGGAGGATGTAAGTCTGAATGATACGGACACCGCGGAGTAAGCTGATGTAGACAGCCCTCCGGCAATCACAGCGCATCAGGTAAAAAACAGAAACCAAAGCCTGATCGTCTGTGCCGGACTGCGACGGTGTTACATTGCCCGTAAGGGGAGAAAGAAGGAATAACAAAATGCACAGAAGAAAACCCCGTCGTGAGCCGGATTTCCATCCGGTACTGTCATCGAACAACCGGCGTCCTGCCGCACCCCGCAGCACCCCTGCAAAGCAGGCAAGAGCAGCCAAGCCTGCTAATCAGCCTGCCAGAACCACCAGACCCGCCAAACCTTCAAGCCCGGCCAGGCCTCCCAAAGCGGCCAATGCTTCTGTGGCCGTCGAAAGACACCCTTCTTTAGCTGCATTCATCATATTCACGCTTGTCGTAATCCTGATCTCTTTTCTGATCGGCACCGGCATCAGCGGCTGCGCCAAGCGGAATGCCAATCTCAGCGACTACCTCGAGATCCACGGCAAATTTGCCGGAATGGATACCCCGGAGGAAGAAGCCACCGAGGATACGGATTCGATCGAAGCGACGACAGAGAATCAGAACGGATACCAGGAGGCCAAATATGAGGCGCCTGTTTCCGATGATATCTGGATGCCTGAGGGATGTGTGGCACTTGCCCAGGATCAGAACGATCTGCACAGCGGCATGCTGCTGCAGCTCGATGCTGCAACAGATTTCAGCGGTACGATCGGAACGCTGACGGATTTTTCCGAAAAGAATGACAGCTACCGCGTCAATGAGCTTGCGTTGGAGATCCAGCCCGAGGCACTCGAAGCCCTGAATGCCCTGGCACGCGCTTATGAAGACGTCAACCAGGAGACCAATCTGCTGATTTACAGCACCACCAAGCCGAATCCTTCCGAGAGAAGCATGTATCCGGAGGTATTCCCTGACAGAGCAACCGGTTACACCGTGGATTTCAGCATTCTGAATGAAGACGGCACCATTTCCAGCCTCATGGATCCGCTTGGCTGGCTTGACAATAATTCGTGGCGCTACGGCTTCATCCGTCCCTACAAGGATGCCTGCTTCGAGCAGACCGGCATTGACGGCGCAGGGTATCATTACCGCTATGTCGGAAAGGCCAGTGCAGCGATCATGCATGAGGAAGGCCTGAACTTCTGCGACTATCTGAATGCGCTGCGCAGACACACCCTTCAGGATCCGTTCACCTATGATGACGGCAACGATACCTGGTACATCTATTTCGTTCCCGCCTCCAGTACGAATACCACCAATGTCCCGGTGCCGCGGCATGGCAATTATACCATTTCCGGCAACAACACCGACGGTTATATCGTGACCTCCAGAGGCAGCATCAACTGAATACAGCAAATCCCTCTCCTGAAACCGGGAGAGGGATTTCTTCATTCAAAGCGGATCGTCCGTCCGTCCTCATACAAACGCACGGCATGGAGGAAACGGTTGCGCTGTGCATACCAGCTTTCACGGTTGTCCGTGGATTCAATATAGGCACGCGCCTCGCCAAGAAGCCGCAGTTTTTCAGGCTTTTTCAGATCCAGCAGATCAAACACCGTAAAGAGTGCATGGTAATTGTTCTTGCCTTCGCAGATCTTCTCACAGATGCCCTGGATCAGTTCGTCTGCGCGTTCATAGCCGCCGCAGCGCATGAAGCCGATGAGATTGGTCTCGGTGGTATCAGTCAGCGCAGTCTGGAAGAAGTATTCCTGGAGCTGCTCGCGGTAAGGGGACGCAAGCTCCGTGAACCGGAACAGAAGCTCAGAGATCTTGCGAAGCTGCGCTTCCTCTGCAAACACATAGGTACGGGATAAAAACGTGATCCATCGCAGATCCGGACATGGCAGCGTATATTTCCGGAGCCAGATCCGGTTGCGCACGCCAAAGAACCAGAGCGGGGTATACTGTTCATACAATCCCTGCTTCTGATCGACGTCGAGTCCTGTGAATGTGAACAGAATTTGCTCAAGCCTTTCGGCGTAGGCATACTGCTCATACGCAGCCGAAGAATTGCGTACAAATTCCGCAAAGAATCCGGCATATCCGTAGGCCTGCGGATACTGCTCTGCCAGCCGGGAAATACTGTCGTGAAATGCGCCTTCCGATCGTACCAGCGTACAGATCAGCAGATCATTGACCAGGCGGATGAAATTGAAATTGCCGCCGTGGGCATAGACAAGATTGGCCATTCTGCGCAGGAAAGGCGGAATGGTATGGCTGTGGATCAGCGCGGGAACATCAAGCTCCATCATGAAGATCTGCTCGTAATGCCGTCCGATTTTGTCAAGAACCTCCAGCATCCTGGAGGATTCCTTGAAAGCTGACAAATTCAGCGCATACCAAGCCTCCTCAGAGAGCTCTGCGTTGAATTGATTCCTGAGTATGATCATTTTATTGACAACATGTTCCAGCTGTCCGGCCGCAAAATCCGCTGCTGCATCACATCGGCTGTAGCACAGATACGGTAAGTACTGTGTCAACGGCCGCCGCAGACGTTCTCCCCAGAACGCATCTGCGGTCTCACTGCGGAAATCACAGAGCTTCAGAAGCACCTCGCGCTTCTGGTCGCCCTTGGCTTCCGGCAGCTGACGGATCCATTCTTCTTCTGTCGGCACGTTTCTCCCCTCCCCACAAGGGGGCTGCAAGAATGCAGCCCCTTTGTCGTTACTATTAGATTATTGCGAAGATTCGCGATATTTCTATCACTTCTCCTCGTAAGGAAGCGTTACAAGGCTTACCAGAGACTTCAGGATCAGCAGAGAATCGCTGCCGTCTACCGCCTTGTCATTGTTCACATCGGCATTCTTCATGCCCTGTGCATCAAGCTGTACCATACCCAGCAGGTTCTTGTTCAGCTCAATGACGTCAAGCAGCTCAACCTTGCCATTGACAGCGACATCACCATAGAGGGTTACATCGGTCGAACCGGTCGGATTCTCACTTGTCTCTGTGGTTTCAGTAGTTGTTTCTGTTGTCTCCGTTGTGGTAGACTCAGTGGTTTCGGTTGTCTCGGTCTCTTTCGGGTCTGTGGTACCTTCGGAGCCGCCCTTCACATAACCGTCCACAATGGAAACAGTCGAAGTATCCAGAGCATCCTCACCTGCTGCGGTGTACCATACCTGACCCTGGAAGGACTTGACATCTGCGAGCTTCTCCTTGATCTGGTCGAGGATCGCCTCATCCTTGATCTCCTGGGACTCACCGTCTACGGTCAGGGTCACATTCAGCAGATCCTTGACAGGATCTACCTTGACATCACCGCTGCTGTCCTTGACCCACATGATATTTGCCCAGTAATAGTTACCGTCAACCTCCACGGTGCAGCCAAGGCCGCCGTTGGTATAGGTTGCAGACGGATCGGTCTCAACCACCAGATAATAGGTGTCGGAAACCTCCGGGAAGGTAATGTTGAAGTTACCCTTGTCATCCACAGAGATCATGGCATGGCCTGCCTCGGGTTCTGTCGGCTCTGTGTTAAGAGTATCATTGGTCGCATCCGGATCAATCTCAATATCCATGAGGTTCGGCAGCTCATCGAGCGTGATGCAGTAATCACTGGTGTACATGTCGATGAGATCCTTCTCTGTATTGAATACCGGGTTGGACAGGAAGTTGATGTCATCGCTGCCGCCGTCATACCAGGGCATGAAGTACAGCCAGCCGGCCTTCTCAGCAGTCAGATTCTCAACCGTGGAGAAGCTGTCGCACTCTGTCATGGCGATCATCTTGGCGGAATTGTACTTCTCCATCAGGCCGTAGAAGGTAGAGGAGATCGCGGAATCATTATGCTTAAGAACGGCAGAACCGGTGCTCCAGTCAGTGCAGTTATACTTATCATAGCCAATGATGTCCACATAGGCATCACCCGGATACCAGTTCTCGGAGTTGCTGTAATTGTAGGAATTGAACTCCCAGATCAGGTTATGGCAGCCCTTCTTCTCGGTCAGGTACTTGTAGGTGTAGATATACAGCTCTCTGTATGCCTTGGAGCCTTCTCTGCCCCACCAGAACCAGGAACCGTTCTCACCGCCGCCGCCTTCTGCTTCATGAAGCGGACGCCAGAGAACAGGAATGCCCTTTTCCTGGAGGATCAGGAATTCATCAGCCAGAGTGTCAAGTGCCTGGGTATAGTACTGGTTCTCCTTGGTGCCCTCGGTAGCGGCCTTGGACGGAGAGAAATCAGTGTTCTGCGTATAAGTAGTCTGATCCCAGGCAATGCGGCTGCCGATCTCGTAGCTTGCAAAATCAGTCGGTACGTTCAGATGCCAGGAAGCAGTGGCAATACCGCCCTGCTCTGCCCATTTGATGATACGGTCGGTCGAACCGTCCGGGCTGCCGAACGCCGGGCATGTGAAGTTGCCGTAGTCAAAGCCGCGGATCGCCGGAAGCTTACCGGTCTTTTCCTTGATATACTCGAACTCATATTCGAGGTCATGCGGGCCGTACTGGTAGATCTCCTGCTGACCGGAAAGAATGTGCTCGCCGTAAACGGAAGCCAGGTAGGTCATGAGCTTCTTGGCATTGTCGATGGCATCGGGATCGCAGGTAGCGGTCTGCTTTGCCTCGATCTTGGCAAGAGAAGCCTCTTCGAGCATGATATAGTCGAAATTCGTCCAGCCCCAGCTGCCCTTGATGGTGACGGTGTTCTCACCGGCATCGAGCTTGATGTTGCCGAAGGTCAGCTCAGACCACTTGGCATTCTCCGGGAAGCTCATCTGTCCCTGATCGACACCATTAACAACGATATTCTGGATCTTGTCGCTGCCGAAATTGTTCTGATAGCATACCGTGAGGGTATACATACCAGCAGTTTCCACAGTGACCGGAATGTCGAGGACATCTCCGTTATCCTCCAGATACATGTAGCCGCTGCCGGAAAAACCGGAAACATCGGTCTTAACGCCGCCGGTACCTGTCAGTGTACCGGTCTCTGCCTCAACCTTGACGCCTGCTGCGCCAGTGGTGAACGGCATGCAGAGCATGGAATTCGCTGCGAGCATAGCAGCAACTGCTGTGCTCACGATTCTGGACTTCTTCATAATAATTTCCTCCTCTTATACTTGTAACAAAACGCCCCTTTAGCATTTCGGTTCGATCAGTGCCTGTAAACCGCCGTGCAGATGGCATATGATTTACCGGAACACTAATTTTACTTTACCAGTATAGCATATATTTTGCATTTTTACAAGTGTTTAACCAAATTTTTATGTAGTTATACAAATTGTGGAGTAATAAATATACAGATTAACCAATTCGAGAAGGAAATTTAAGTAAAAAGCAGACTCCCGAAGGAGTCTGCTTCTGGATAACCAATCAAAGATCAATTATTCATCAATAGAGATAACAACGCCGGAACCTACAGTTCTGCCGCCCTCACGGATAGCGAAGCGGAGGTTCTGCTCGATAGCGATCGGAGTGATCAGCTC
>CACZPI010000010.1 GCA_902783005.1 uncultured Ruminococcus sp.
CTTGCCTCCATCGGAAACGGTGCCTTTTCCAACTGCACCTCCCTGGAATACATCCTGCTCCCGGACAGCGTGAAGCAGATCGGAAAGAGCGCGTTCTCCGGCTGCAATGCGCTTTCCCTTGCGGCACTCCCCACCGGCACCGCAGAGCTTCCGGTCGAAAGCCTGGAGACGATCTATGAAGGCATGTTCGACCAGGAGACCGGCAAGCTCCTGGATCCCGGCTACTCCACGCTCGAGGATCGCGGCATCTTCTACGGATGCAGCAATTTGCAGACGCTTCTGATCCCGAAGGAGCTGAAAACCATTCCGGCGGGCACCTTTGGAGAGACAGGCATTCAGGATACCTGGTACACCGGCACACCGGAGGAATGGGCTGCGGCAGGCTATGATCTTGTCCCGCGGACGGCTGACGACTACGGACGCACGATCCTGACGATGCCCAATCGCTTCGGGCGGATCCACTTCCAGGTGCAGCCGGATTCACAGGTTGCCGGTGACATGGATCTGGACGGGGCACTTACCGTTTCGGATGCGGTGCTCCTGCAGCGGTATCTGACGGGCAGCATGTCTCCCCTTCCCCAGGGGATCCGGCTGGCAGATCTGGACGGAAACGGTGTAACGGATGTATTTGATCTGGCGATCCTCAAGGGAATGCTGGTAACTGCATAAAACAAAGGAGGCTTTGTACATGGGAAAATCCCAGACGAAACCAAAATCAGAATGGATCCAGCCGATGATTTTGCTGCTGCTGGTGCTGGCAGTCATGACCGCGATGGTGCTGCGTGCAGCAAATCACGGGGAATCGGCGGACATCACGCAGCAGTTTGTCGATGTGACGGTCACCGCCGACGGGTATTTCTATGACGGCAGCATCGTGACCCTGCAAATGCTGCACGAGCAGCTCGGACGGCTCCCGGAGAGCACCGGTGTACGGATCACAAAGCAGGACGGAAGCGAATCCTCCTTCCAGGACTTGCTCACAATGCTGCGGGAGGACGGCCGGGATTATCAGGTACAAGCCTCTGTACTCAGACAAGACAGCACCCTGTAAATGCAGGGTGCTGCTGCTTTTTTCAGGGGCGTGGGGACAAACCTTCTTTTGACAAATGCAGCCGATCCGGTACTCTACCGGCTCGACTGTTTTGGTTTTATCCGATCTTGGGATGATTCCCCTTTACATTTCACACCGCGGTATGCTATAATGATACACAGAGAACAGGAGGTGTGCTCATGAGGATCTACATTGACGCAGACGGCTGTCCGGTGACAAAAATCACGGTGCGGATCGCAAGGGAATACGGCATTCCCTGCACTTTGCTCTGCGATACGGCACACTGCTTCGACATTCCCGGCACGGAGGTCATCACCGTGGAAAAGGGCGCAGACAGCGTGGATTTCCGGCTTGTCAACATGCTGGAAAAGGGCGATATTGCCATCACGCAGGACTACGGCCTTGCAGCCATGTGCCTGTCGAAGGGCGCACTCGTGCTGCACCAGGACGGCAGGCAATACACCGCCGAAAATATCTCCGGGCTCCTTGAATTCCGTGCCGTTTCCAAAAAGATCCGCAGGGCGGGCGGCAGACTCAGAGGGAATCCGAAACGTACCCCGCAGCAGGATCAGGCATTTGAAGCCGCGCTGCGCGGGATGATCCGGGAGCTGCATACGGAGGACAGACCATGAAACGCATACTTGGCTTATTTATAGCAGCGCTTATGCTGCTGTCATTTCCACGCGCAATGAACGCCGGTGCATCTGACGGGCGACCTTCCCGGTTTTACGCGACATTCCTGCAAAACTGGCTCTGCCGCGACTGGACGGAAGACCAGTGGCGGGAGGAATTTGACGCGGCGAGGGAAGCCGGATTTCAGGCGGTGATCCTGCAATCCGTGTGTGACATTGTCCGCGGGGAGGCTTCCGGAGAGCCGCAGGATCCCGCCGGCTATCCCGATACATCCGCATTCTGCATGTACCCCTCGGCCATCCCGGCGCTTTCCGGTGCTTACCGATCCTCGCAGAACGGCGGCGATGCGCTGGCACTCGCACTAACTGCCGCGCAGGAAACCGGAATGAAGCTCTGGATCGGTACCGTCAGCGACGATCTGTGGTGGAAATACGGTTGGGGCATGCCGCAGCCTGACGGGGACAGCTCCTATTTTGAGGAGTGGTCGGCGGACAATGCCGCGCTTTCCGCTTCGCTGGTCACAGAGATCTGGGAGCGCTACGGCAGAGAATTCGACGGACAGATCGGCGGCTTTTACTATGTCAATGAGATCTGGAATCTGGATGCGGCGTGTCACGGAACGGACGGCGGCCTGTACAGCGAATGCATCGGCGGAAATATCCGGCAGACGATCCGCGCCATCGAAAATGCCTGCCCGGACAAGCCCCTGCTCATCAGTCCCTTCTACAATCCGGATCTTTCCATCCCGGCGCAGTATACCGCATTTCTCACAGATCTCATAGAGGCGGCGCAATTCCGGCCGATCGACATTTATGCCGGACAGGACGGCGGCGGTGCGGAAAGATCCCCCGCAGTCATCCGGGAATGGGCATTGGCACAAAAACAGGCGGCAGAAGGCCGGATGCGCTTCTGGATCAACTGCGAGTCATTCCAGGCGGATCTCACGCCAAAGCCCATCGAAGCACTCAGAGCCGATTATGCAGCGACGGCAGACCTTGCGGAATGCGTGATCCTGTTCTCGTGGGAGCATTACTACCGCGGCACGGAGCTGGATGCGGCATTCAAAGAATTTGCCGGAGAATGCCTCCGGGGCGATGTAAACGGTGACGGTGTGCTCTCCGTCACGGATGCCGTCATGCTTCAGAAATGGCTGCTCTGCATGGGAGAGCTGACACAGCCGGAGACGGCGGATCTGCTGCCCGACGGGAAGATTGATATACTCGATCTGGCACTTGTCAAGCATGCGCTGCTGCATCCATGACGGAGGCAGGAAGCGCATTACGATCGCCGCTGTGACAGCGGGCGGCTGTGCAGAACCCACAAGAATGTGGAATATATTTGGCAGTATCCATGAATTTTGTGTTTTTCCCGAATGGGCAATGCAATGCGCGGGGAAATGTGCTATAATAGGTAACAGAAGTCCCCTGCAATGCAGGGAGCGAAGAAAGGCAGGGTATTGATGAAGGACATTACGATTTACAGCAGCAATGAGGACTGGTTCATGCCGATCGCCTCTGCGCCGGGAGAATTTCAGATCCACCTGACCGCACAGCTCTCTGTGACGGGCGGGACAGACTGTGTGCTGATCTCCCAGCAGTATGCGGGCAATCAGATCTCCTCTGCGATCGCACAATTGAAGGAGCTGCACATTCCGTGCGCCGTTGTGACCTATGACAACACGGTGGAAAACCAGTCGTATCTGCTCGGCTGCGGGGCTGACGATGTATTCATCCTGCCGATGTGTGTCGAACTGATGCGCAGGCGGATCCATGCACTGACCGATTTGCAGGTGCAGAGCGCCGGCGGGCTGAGCTTTGCGGCATTTGACCGCATTACCGAATCCAATTCCGGCACCGGTGCATTCGTGGTCGCGGAGCACGATTTTATCAGCATTTACCGCTTTGTGGCGCGGTTGCTCGAACGGCTCGACCAGAGGGCACAGCTCATTTTCTTCCGGATCACAAATGAAGACGGCCCCTTTGCAGAGGCAGACAGCGTGCTGCATTTCCTCAAGATCGTACAGGCCAGCCTGCGCCGCGGGGACATCTGCTGCGTTGCCGGCAGCCAGATCATGATGATCCTGATGGGGTCGGATGCCGCCGGCGGCCATCTGGTCATCAACCGGATCACCGGCGCTTTCAATGCGCATTACAACATGGATGAAAGCTGCGAGGTCTCATGCCAGATGCGCGAGATCAACAAGGACAGCAGCAAGCCGGTAATCGGGTGATGCGATGAATGCCAACAGGAAAAGGGCGCTTTTCGTTGCGCAGGGCGCTGTCATTGCGGCGCTGTATGTGGTGCTGACCGTCGTGCTTGCACCGATCTCCTTTGGGGCAATGCAGGTCAGACTGTCCGAAATTCTCGCTGTTCTGCCCATGTTCACCCCGGCTGCGGTTCCCGGGCTCTTCATCGGCTGCCTTCTGGGCAATCTGCTGGGCGGTGCCGTGATCTGGGACACGGTCTTCGGCAGTCTGGCCACGCTGATCGGTGCCGTCGGCGGCTACCTGCTGCGTTCAAACCGCTGGCTCGTTCCGCTGCCCACCATTGCTGCCAATACCGTGATTGTTCCCTTTGTGCTTCGCTATGCGTATGAAGTGAATCTGCCGATCCCGCTCCTTGCACTTTATGTGGCGATCGTCGAGATCATCAGCTGCTATCTGCTCGGGGAGCTCCTGATTACGCTGCTGCAAAAGCGGAAGGTGAAATTCGGCAAGGAAGAATAACAAACGGCTGTGTGCGCCTTTGACGTACACAGCCGTTTTGCTTTTATTCAGGTCAGCCTGCGGTGACGATCTCGCTGCCGCCCCATTCCACGACGGTAAAGCCGTTTCTGACAAAGGGCGTGAATTCCTGCGGCTCGGTCTCCACTGCATGTTCCAGCGGGACATAGGCCATGAACACCCGGAGGATGCTGTCCGGCTCCGGGGTAATGTGCAGCCTTGCGGAATCTGTATAGGCCTCCCCCTGGAAGGCGATCAGATTGTAGCGGTTGTGCTCCATCCGCGGCAGCCAGTACACGATGAATTCATTCATTTCCGATTCTGTCAGCCCCATGCGGGTGAGCTGTTCCTTCAGGAAGGCTTCGGTGTCGCTGCCCGCCACACAGAATCCCTTCGTAAAATCAAACCGGGTGCGGCAGTTCACGCTGTCCCAGAAAAGGTATCTGTGATGCGTGCCGTCTGCCTTGTTCAGAAGCGTGCCGTCCGGGAATGCGGTAATGTCCCAGCCGTCCTGGTACTTCGGATAGGTCGTGGAAAGCGTGGATTCCGTCAGCTCCAGCTCCACATGCACATCGGTTTCCTGCTCCGGATAGAGGTAGATCACGGGCTTGTCCGCCGCAGCATCAAAAAAGACTGTCTGCGCCCCGCTGTCATCCACCGTCCGGATCCAGCCTTTCAGGCCGTTGAATCTGGTATAGAGCCAGTTGGGTTCCCCCTCCATGTAGCCGAGCTCAAACAGATTGGAAAATCTGGGAATCTCCGCGATCACCCGGGCATTGTCATCGGGTGCGGTATACAGGAACAGGCTGTCGGCTGTCACCGTCATCAGTCCCCCATAGCCGGAGAAGATGTCCGGCGGGATGACCGCCTGCTGCAACAGCAGCCGTTTGAGCATACACAGATCGAGCACGTCGATCCGGCCGTCCCGGTACAGATCCATGGCAGTCCAGTCAGACAGTGCCGCATCCGGATCTGCATGCAGCCATCTTTGCAGCAGTACGGCATCCACGGTATTGAGCTCGCCGTTTCCGTCGGCGTCGCCGTTTGCATTCCATTTGAGCGTGCAGGTCACTTCGATACAGTCGGACGTCTCATTCGTGAGCGAAATGCCTGTTAGCGTATAATAGCCTGCATCCGAATCCATTTCCATCGCATAATTGCACTGTTCATCGTAGGCGCGGATGGAATCCACAGTGCAGGGATTGGAGGTGATTTCAAACATTTCGCTGGTATGGGGCGCCTGAACCGTGTCCTTCCGGAGGGCGACCCAGGTATCCGGAAATACAGTCAGCGCACCGGTATCCTGATCGACAAAGGTAAAGACCGTGCTGCCCTTCCGATCCGGGGAAAAGTCGCGGATCACCGTGCCGCCTTCCTGGATCTCATAAATGCCGCTGGTCTGCGGTTCCGGCTCGTCGTCACTCCATTGCCGGCCGATCCCCCATTCCACATTGACCTGGCCGTCAGTCACAGGCTGGTAAAGGATCACGGATGCAGTGCCGGAGCCGTCGAGAGGCTCAAGCTCGAAGGGCGTGCAGTAGGATTGCAGCACCTCCTTAATGCTGCCTTCGCCGCTCTGCGTCATGACCAGTTTCTCACCGGCTGCGGCATGGAGATCCGCACAGTAGGCAATGTAATTGCCATGCACCGAGGCGCGGCCGTACTGCATGAGAAAATCATTGAATTCCGGGGCACTGTCCGGCAGCCAGCCGTAAAGATCCGTTTCTGTGGTTGTGCCGTCGGTATTGGCGAAGCTGAATGTTTCCGTTGTCCGTAAATCACCGTCATACTTCTCTGTCCAGGAAACGGTCAGATCATAGTTCTCAAGCACCCGGAACAGCTCCACTTCAAATGCCTGCTGCGTCTTGCAGACCGCATAGGTCTCAAAGAAGCTGTAATCATGGGAATAGATCCCCAGCCTTTCGCAGTATGCTTCATAGGCCGCAACTGCCTGCGGATCCTCGGGATCGGGCTTTTCCGGGATCTCCAGCTCATAGATCTTCGATTCCCCGGCGGCAGGGGTATTGACCATGGTCATGCTGCCGGAAAGCGAGAAGCTGTATTCATCCTCCCGGTACTGGATCATCGGCCTGACCAGGCAAATCACATTGTCATGCACATAGGATTTTCCGTGCGTGTTGTAAAATTGCAGCGCATCCGCAAAATCCTGCGGCACCCAGTCGGGCAGCGTGCCGATCACCTGATCCTCCGGCACAGCCGCCTGCACCGGAGGCAGCGTGACAGCAGACAAAAGCATCATTCCGGCTGTCAGAGATGCAAGCAATCTGGTTTTCATCGTACATTCCTCCTTCTGTCGCGGGTATGCGAGCGGGTATTCCTGTTGGGTATATTATACAGCATTTGCGCCGATAAGTCAATAGAAATCCATGTTTTCACAGTTTTCGCTGCAAAAGGCAAAAAAGAACGCTGTGTGCATCCTTGAAGCACACAGCGCAAAGGCTCATTCATCCATGCGTTTCCACCGTTTTTTGCCGGTCTTTAAGTAGAATTCCTTCTTCTCCTCATACAGCTCCCTGTCTGCAAGCTGGTACATCTGCTCAACAGTGCTGTCTGCGGTCTTCATGGCATACCCGATGGAACAGGTGTACGGCGTTTCCGCCACCGCCTTGCGCATCCGTTCGATCAGGGCACACACCTCCGGCTCCTGGCTGCCAATGCAGAGGATCGCGTATTCATCGCCGCCGATTCGGTACACGCGCTGTCCGGGGCGGGCGGATTTCCAGAAGCAGTCTGCCAGAGATCTGAGTGCCGTATCGCCCTCGACATGTCCCTTGCTGTCATTGAGCTCCTTCAGGCCGTTCATGTCCATCGTGACGACGGCGGAGATCTCATTGGCATATTTTCCGGCATCGGCATAGAAGCTCTGACGGTTCAGGAGCTTCGTCAGCGAATCGCGCTTCGTAAACTGCTGCAGCAGGAATACATAGTACAGCATGACATCGATCGCGATCGTCATCGTGAACCACAGCGAGTTGGATTCCTCCTCGAACAGCGGGACGATCAGACACAGCACCGCTGTCACATACATGAAGATCAGCAGCCGGTAATCCTCCTTCTGCGCCCTGTTGCTGTGAAATGAGTTGTAGATCAGATAGACCAGGTACAGGGCATTGATGAAGTACGGCAAAAATCCCAGGAGCCCACGGCCAAAATGGTTATCCGGCTTGATACGGAAAACCAGCCCGGTCGGAATGGAAATAAAGCACAGCACCGCATTCATGACGGCCGGAATAAACAGATAGCGCTTTTGCATGGGGTACATGATGAGTATGATATTCACCAGAATGAACGTTACCAGACTGTAATTCACAGCACACAGAACAGGCCGCAGCGGACTGTAATCGGGCTGATTGCCAAGATATGTCTCTATATAGCAGGTAACCGAATACACACAGATCATGAAGCCTGTCAGGAAGATGCAAGAGACCATTCTCTTTTCGAGATGCACATCGGAGCCAAGCACGATCGCCATTCCTGTCAGCAATACCAGTAATCCCCAGTGGTCGGACAGGTATTCAAATACATCCATCCACCTTCCCACCTTTCATTTTTATTTCAGGGCAGATCCTCTCTGACGGAATACATACCTGATCTATCTATATTGTATCATTTTTCAGAGGCGGTGTCAACCGCTTCCTGCCGGAATCATCTGATCTTTTCAAGAATATCCCCGAATTTCGCATAATTGACCTTCACGCCGTCATCCGGATCAATGTCGGACATCTGATCGGCCAGGTGATGCACCCGTTCTTCGTAAGCATTGATCTCGGCAAGCTGCGCCAGGAGCTTTTCCTGCTGCTTCCGCAGTCTGACATGCTCCCCTGCCGCTGCATTCCGCATCTGATCCTCCACGAGCGTCAGCTGCGTGCGGTAGCGTTCCTGCAGCTCATGCACATAATCTGTTCGGACAACTGCCACCGTTGTACGCTCCCACCGGTGCATGTACACCAGCGCCTTGAAGCCGTTCTTTCTGCCGGAGCTCAGCAGCCAGTAGACCGGGCACTTGCGGTAGACTTTGCAGTGATCGGCAAAGAAGCCGCCGAGCAGATAATTCCGGAGCACCTCCCGCGGCATGCCCTTGCCGCCCAGCGCATCGGCAATGAAGCGCAGATTGTCCTCGAGCGTATCCTCTCCGAAGACGACCCGGACGAATTCGATCACACGCTCGGTGAGATCGTCCTCAAAATAGGTATCGTCACAGATCGGCAAGACATTGCTTGCGGTCGGAAGGATCGTGCGGTACTTTGATGCATCCCATTCTCCCCCGGCACAGCACAGTCCGCTGACATCCGGGGAATACCGCCCGAAAAGGCATCCGACGGCATAGGAAATCAGGCTCCTGACATCGCGCTGCACATCGGCCTTCCGGACAGTGACTTCCCTGTCGGGGACCTCCGGTGTCAACTCCTCCTGCAGCCCATACAGATCAATGAAAATGCGGTTGAGTGCTTCCTCATTGGATTTTAGCCTGGTAAAGCGCTCCTCACAATCGCGCTGCCACTGTCCGAAGGCATCCGACAGCAAGGTCTGTGCCCCGCTGCGGTACCCGAGGAACGGATGCGCTGCAAAATCCCGGCTTGTTTCAAAGCTGTCCCAGTCCTCACGGCTGATCGCGACATTCTCCCGGACAAGTGCTTCGACGGTTTCCTTCTGTTCCGGACTGACCAGAACAGGCAGCGCCTTTACATCCTTGACCTGGAGATTGAGCGTGGGATTCATGATGGAGAAGGTGAATTCCGCAACGCGGGAATTGAGCAAGCCCAGCACATAGTCCTGATCCCTGACATAGCAGAGCGTAGCACCGCCCTTGTCAAAGGCGCCGATCGCCGGATACAGCCGGAATCCGGTTCCGTTGCTCGTCACCGCAGAATAGGTGATGCCTTCCGTAAACCAATACCTTTCGGCCAGGCAGTTGGAGGTGGGATTCTCCCGGTAAAAGCGCATGGCTGCCGGGGAGGTGGATACGACCAGTTCAATATTACCGTACCATCTGCGGAAATCACCGCCCTTGGCATAGAATGCCCAGGACTTCTCCCGGCCGATCTTCCGGCTGTCCACTTCCCAGAAATACCGCAGATACCGTTCATTCTTCGCCGTGATATGCTGGGAGCCGGTAAAGTCACTGATGCTGTCAATGCGCAGCCCGCTGTCAAATGCATCCAGAAATCGGTCACTCACCCAATAGGCGACCGGAACGCCGGGGATGCGGGAAAAGCGTTCCGTCTTCACGGTATAGCGCTTCTCCCCGCTCAAAAACAGATCACGCTTGCCGCGTTCTCCGTTCTGACCGAGAAGCCGGATGTAGGTACCCTTGTAATCCGGGATATACCCGGTCATAACAAATGCGGTCGTCTGTACGACCTCGCCGCTGATGTCATCAAATGCCCTGGCGCCGAGATGTGCCATATTGACCGTCGTCTGCATCATGAGCTTTCTGCGCAGCGCTTCAAAGCTCGACAGGAACATCCATGCATGCTGTGTAATCAGTGCATAGAATCCGTGCGGCTTTGCAAGCCGGCTGCATTTTTCCATAAAGCACGCAAAGAGGTCATTTTTACTGTCGGGGAAATTACGCTTCACAAAATCCGACAGCACTTCATTCATCTTGCTGCCGGCCATATACGGCGGGTTGGTCACAACGACGTCGTACTTCTGCGAGAGCATCCGGTAAATGCGGATCATCGCCGCAATCTGCTTCCGGTTCATGCCAGATACAGCCGCCTGCGCTTCAATATCCTCCGGCGCCGCAAGCTCCATCAGGGAACCCCAGGTATCCGCATAGGTAAACTGCTGGGCAAAGGTGCGGATCGTTCCGGATAGAATACTTGTATCCACACCCGTAATATCGGCAAAATTGGCAAGATTCAGCTGTATGCCGCCATGCTTGAGAATGCCCCGGTGATACTGCCGCGCCTTCATCATGACCGCAAAGCAGCTCAGCTGATAGGCTCTGCGGTCAATATCCAGGCCGAACAGGTTATTTTGCAGGATCGACAGTGCCGCATCCCGTTCCGCCCAGCCGCAGGAAGTGTATATATCCATCAACACATCGAATGCATACACCAGTATATGCCCCGAGCCCATGCACGGGTCGATCATCCGGATCTGTTCCGGCTTGATATTCCGGTATTCCGCACGAAGCTGCTCCAGCTTTGCCCGGACTGTCTCCTCCTGATCCGCTTCCTCCAGATAAAAGATCCAGTCTGCATTTGCCGGCTTGCCGTGACCCTCTGTCCACAGCCGGCCAAGGGAATTTTCGACCATATACTGCACGATCCAGTCCGGTGTAAAGAGCTGTGTCGCCGCCGGGATCGTCTCGGCACTGATCTTGATTTTCTTCTTCAGGTCGGAAAAGACCTTGTCCTTCGGTTCGGTATTGTAGTACTGATACAGCCATCCGATGATCTGCACCTGGTCGCGCCAGTCCTCCTCCGGAATCTCACTGACCATTCTGGCGATCACGCTGTCCGGACGCAGGAGATGATTCGGAAAGAGAAGCTCCGTCCATCCGCCGATCTTCTCGAACATTTCCGGCAGACTGGCATTCAGGGCATTGCACTGGGTAATCAGCAGGTATTTATAGAGCTGTTCATTCTGCTGCGCATCGAGCAGATCAAGCACCAGTTCATGGTCGATTCCTTCCAGATTCAGCTGCACAGCTTCCGAGAGAATCTCAGGCCGGAATGCACCGGAATCATCCGTAAAGACACGGATCCTTGCAGGCAGGTAGCCGTTGACTTCCATGAAGCGCAGGGCAATGAACCGGTTGAACCAGGTGTATGCCGCTTCCTCCATTGTCTGTGCAAAGCCGTTCTGCCGGATCCTTTCGATCAGCTGACGGCGCCCGCTGCGCTCTGACGGGGTCAGCACATGCCCGCCCGCTTCGGTCTGGTCGGGGTCATTGCTTCCGTTCTCTGTCACCTCATATTCATAGGCACGCTGCGTCACGGACTCGATCAGCATGAGCCGTGCCGCAACTGCAAAATTCTTGATCGCCGTTTTATTCATGATGCACCTCAGATCCTGCACAGTATCCTTATTATATTTTACCATAAAAGCCCCTGGTTGTCAAGTCATAAACCCAGCACTTTAGAAAAAGTCATTGCTTTCCGGCGTTGCGGACGGGATTTGACAAGACCGCGGCTTTGGTGTATAATACAGACAAAGGATCTCGCCTTGCAGGCATCCGATTCCACACGATACGAACAATCACGGAGGTAATTATGCGCATTCTGATACTCAGACACGGAGAACCGGACTATGAACGCGATTGTCTGACCGGACAGGGCATCGCGCAGGCCAAGCGCCTTGCCGAACGTCTGTCCGCAGAGCCGATCCGGGAATGCTTCACATCCCCCATGGGAAGGGCACGCGAAACCTGCGCCGCCACGCTTGAACGATTCCCGGGGATGACAGCGCAGGTCTGCGACTGGCTGCATGAATTTGACCTGACATGGGAAAACCCGGATTCCGGCAGACAGGAATCCGTATGGGATACCGCGCCGGACAGCTGGACGAGGATCCCGGAGCTGTATGAGCAGGACGGATGGTACCGTCTGCCCGCCATGCAGGAGGCGGGGATGGAACCGCGGATCATGGGCGTCGGTGCCGGGATGGACGCAATCCTTGCCCGGTACGGCCTGGTACGCGAGGGGCGGCATTACCGGGTCGAAACGCCATGCAGCGATACGATCGCGCTGTTTTGCCATTTCGGAGCCATGTGCGCCGTTACCGCCCATCTGCTGCATATCTCTCCGATGATCCTGTGGCAGGGCTCCAATGCGGATTTCACCGCTGTGACGGAGCTTGTCACCGATGACCGCTACGGAGAAGCGGCCAATTTCCGGATCAATGCCTGGAATGACACCCACCACCTCGAAACAAAAGAACACAATCGCCTCGGAAAATGAAATACATCCCGCTGTCTGACGGCAGCGGGATGCTTTTTATTCAGGCCATCTGCCTGAGGAAACACCTGCCTCATTCCTGCTCCAGATCGACATAGGTGTACCAGCTTGTGTACGTCATATCACCGCTGTGATGGATCGCGGATTGCAGCACGCCGGTGTCATCATAGAAATACCGCTCCTCCGATACGATCTGCCCGAGATACGGTGACCACAGGGTTTCATGGATCACATTCCCCTGCGCGTCGTATTCATAGTAGGTATCCGTGCTGAGCTCGTCCAGATCCCGGCACTTTTTGCAGATGAGATTCCCGGCATCATCATAGCTGTTTTGGTACCGGATCTCATACATGGCGGAATTGTCATCCAGACGGATGTAGGTCTCCCGGGTCACCTGGCCGTGCTTGTCGTAGGCATAGGCCGTATACCCCTGTTCCCTGCCGTCCAGGTAATCAAAGCAGCGCTTGACCGTCAGATCGGAATTGTACTCATACCGCTCCTTTTCGATCCCGAAGTGATCCTGCACCGAACGATAGGTGATCGTTCCGTCATCGCCGTAGGTGTAATGCGTCCGGATGGCATCGTCACCGGTGATCTCCGGGTACCCTGCCAGGATCTCATTGCCGTGGTCATCGTAGAAAAGATAAGAGCCTGACAGCTCCGTTACCTCGATCCGGCAGCTTTTTGCCTGTTCCGGGAGCATCCAGTCCTCCGGGATCGTCGGTTCCTCTGCCGGCGCCTCCGGTTCCGTTATCTCTGACAGAGGCAGGCGCGTTTCAACCGGCGGCATTTCCCGGCTGCATCCGCAAAGTCCCGGAATGCACAGCAGCACCAAGCCCATCCGGACTGTACGCCGGAAACTGATCCGATCAGACATCACAACACCTCCTGTAAACAGACCATGTGATTTCATTATAGCACAGACCGGCAGGAATGTCAAACAACGGCTGCCTGAACCGAAAACCGGGGTGGCAGAAAATGTCGGAATTGCATCGCGTTTTTCTGAAAATCACTTGACATGCATGCGTATCTCAGTTATAATGAAATTAGGATGTGGTTGCCTCATACTGCCATAATCCGGACACAGTACGCACCGGGTTTCCCGATGCGGATTCACTTATCATGCTGACATAAAGGAGGCGATCGTGAATGCTCTGCACATCATGCAAGAAGGAAATCGACGATCACGCAAAATTCTGCCCGCACTGCGGCGCACCGGTCACGGCTCC
The DNA here is from genome assembly GCA_902783005.1 of uncultured Ruminococcus sp. Lineage (GTDB taxonomy): Bacteria > Bacillota > Clostridia > Oscillospirales > Ruminococcaceae > UBA3855. Next base: position 13,565 of record CACZPI010000010.1, read on the forward strand.
GCCAATGCAGACAGACCCGACGGCGGAAACTGCTCCCGCACCGGAGCCGGGAAAACCATCCAAGCCCAAAAAGGAAAAACAACAAAAGAAACAAAAGCCATCCGATCCCTCCGTTTCTGCCCCTCCGGAAAAGCCGGCAGCGAATCCCGGCGCTGCATTGATGACGGCATTTCTGCTGATCGAGCTGCTGCCCTATCTGCTGCGTTCGGTTCTGATGCTCGTCACAAAGACGGTGCTGCCGGTTCCGGTATCCTGCCTGTGCGGAATTGCAGGCTTCCTTGCGGCAGGGGGAATTCTTGCCTTCTTCTCGAAGCGTGCGGGCGGCAGGGCGCCGCTTTCCGCAGCGGTTCTGTTCACCTCCCTGTTTGCCGTCGGGAGGACTGCGGTGCCGTTTATCCTGGCGGCTTCGGAATCCGGCAAAACGCTTCGTGCCATGATCGTGTATGCAGCCGCGGCCGCTGTCGTTCTTTTGCTGACGGTTTTGCTGGTCATCCCGCTCGGAACGCTCTTTATTTCCGATGCGCAGAAGCACCGCGGGAAATTTGCGGCATTCCTCTGCGTGCTGCTTGCCCTGGCAGTACCCGGCATTCTTGATACATTCGTTTTCCTCATGCCGGCCGAGATCATTCCCTCGTTTATGGGTACGGCTTCCATGAAGATGCTGACGGCCGTGCTGGAAGCAGGATGCTTTGCGCTCGGTGCAAATGCCATGCGCCGCCGCACGACGGAAAAGGCAGCCAAATCGCCAAAGAAAATGCCTTCCCTCATTGCGGGTGGATGTGCGGCTGTCGGATCGGCTGTCCTGCTGTTTCTCGGCACCGGCCCGCAGAATGTTGTGAAAACGGCGCAGAATGACATTGTCTACCCGCTTGTGCAGGCAGAGCTGCTCCTGGCCGGCGGGGATATGACGGCTGCTGTGGATTACTACAATCTTGCCGGCGCACATGCCAATGCATGGGCTTCTCTTGCAGAAGGCAGCAGCCCGGACATGCCGAAGGAATACACCAATGATACCATGCTGCGGTATCTGTATTTTCTTGGCAGCGCCAATGATCTGCCGGCTTACATGGTGACGGAGCTTGACCCATCCGAGATCCGGATCTTCGGGCCGCTGGCACTGGAGAACTACAAGCAGCGTGAATCCATGAGCGAGACAGAAACCGCGCTGCGCAGAGAAATTCTGGATCTGTGCATCGGCTCCGGCGTGTTTGTGGACAATTACCCTACGCTGCGTATGATCGAAAAGAACAGCGATCAGCTTTCCGCCCTGTCGCAGGTCGAATCGCGCTATTCCAAATATCTGCGGATCGCAGAGATCTTCTCCGGGATGCAGCGGGCGGATGCCTCTGTTTCCTCCTCGATCAGCAAGCTGCTGGACATCGCGGAGGAATACCCCGAGGATCTGCGTATCCAGGCCATTGCCATGACGATCGGCTCCGAAAACCGCTGGGATGGTGCGGGGCATTACGACAGGACTTCTGAAGCGGTGCTGCGCTTCCTGCGCGGCGCACAGGAGCATCCGGAAATGTTCCAGGACGACGAAACCATTCAGCAGCTCCGGCTGTCCGCCGCACAGATGCTCATAAATATCAAGTCCTACAGCAAGGCATCTGATGTGCTGACACAGATCATGCAGCAGGATCCGGACAATAAAAACGCCGGTCAGATGCTTGCCCGGTGCTACATGGAGCTCGGTGACACGAAGAAAAGCCGCGAGCTTGCCAAGCAGATCAGCCAGAAGCATCCCGACGATGTGGCAGCGCTCTGGACGCTCTGCATATGCGCATTGAACCAGGGGGACACCGCGGAAGCGATCTCTGCGGCTTCCAGCCTTGCGGATGCTGTGAAAAGCGGCCACACCGAGGGCGATGCACTGCTCTTCAACTGCGTTTCGGAGCTTTCCATGAGCGACTATACCGCCGGATTCACGCACAATGTCTACAGTGACGATACGGAGGATCCGTTTGTCCGGCAGATCACGGAAAACGCCTTCCTCAATGATTACTGTGCAGCCGTTTATTATGAAAAGCAGAAACGCGACTATGATCTTGCCCTGGAGCATGTCAACAAGGCGCTCGACGTCCGGAAGGATTCCCCGCGCCTGTGGTATCTCAAGGGACTGATCCTCTTCAATGCAGAGGATTTCGAGGCATCCGCAGAGGCACTGCTCCAGGCGGATACCCTCGATCCGAATGACCTGTCGATCATGTATGCGCTTGCCAATACCTACGATGCGCTCGGTGAATACCAGAAGGCCTATGAATATTGTGAGCGCGTTGTGGCAAAGTATCCCAACGGCGCCGACCATGACGAGGATGTCTTCGGTGCCGCGCCGCATGCGGCGTATCTGAAGTCACGGCTGGAAAGCTATGTAAAGGAGGGGAACTGATATGATCGCTGTATTGTGTGCTGTACTGTTTGTCCTCTCGGTCTGTGCGGCAGTCTTCTTTGATTGTTCGTGGATCTTCTGCCTGATCGCCGCGGCGGTATCGGCAGTGCTGTTCGTCATTGAAGTGTTCCTGTTCCGGCAGTCAAAGATCAAGCATGTGCTTGCAGGACTTGCCGCTGTGGCAGGACTCTGCCTGTGTCTCTTCATTCCTGTCCGTCCGACCGCCTACGGGCTGCTCGATCACACAACGATGTATGAGAAATACCTGGATGCCGCCTACGGCAACAAGAAGGACAAGGCCGACAAGGCGCTTGCGGAGCTGACGGAAAAATACGGCGAGGATGACAATACGCGCTTTATCCGGGTATGCTCGCTGGTGGCCTCCGGCGATGTCGGAGAAGCCGAAACGGTCGCAGCCGCCTTTTCCAACAAGGCATCCCCCTTCTACTTGATGGCGCAGGAGGATATTATCGGCAAGAAGTATGCCTCCGCCGAAGAGATCGCCGCGCAGATGCTCCCGCTGTATCTGGAAGCGGCAGACAACAATCCCGACTGGGATTACCCCGCAAAGCATGCAGGCGGCCTGCTCTTTGACGCCGGCGAATACGACCGCGCATGCTACTACCTGACCCGTGCGCTGCTGTACAGCGAGGACGAGGATCCGGAGCTGTATTTCCTGCTCGGTGCCGCGCTGTGCGAACAGGATCAGTATGAAAAAGGCCTGCCGCTCCTGAACCGCGCCTATGAACTGGGCGTGGATGATGAGACGGTCGGACTGATCGCCTACTATGTGGAGCAATCCGGAATGGGGGAACAATAAGATGACAAAGTACACTATGAAACAGATCCTTTCACTCCTGCTGACGCTGGTATTGGTGACCGGCTGTCTGGCGCCTTCCTTTGCAGAGGGCAGTCTGCGGGCGGATGCCATACTCATGCCCATTGATTCTACAGCCACCCAGCTTACCATTACCTCACGCGCATTCCAGGCGAATGGCAAGGCACTGGTCACGGAAAAGCAGGCCTACTACCAGAACCGGCTCAAGGAATCCCTCGAAACCGGCCTGAAGTCCGGCGGTATCGGCAAGGGAATCCCGACGATCGCGGATTACATCGACAAGGCATGCCTGGCAATCAAGAACAAAGCCATTTCCTCGGTCAATTCCATCGGAAAATGGGGCATGGACAAATTTGCGGAGCTTGCACTGAACAAGCCCAACACCATGTGGCGCAAGGGACACAAGACCCTGAAATACATCCGCTGGGAACGCGCCGACCGGATGTACCGGAATTTTGAAAAGCTCGCCAATTTCAAGATGGAGGGCGGCTCTCTCAAGCTGCTCGGCAGAACCGCCAATTTCGGAGTCGGTATCTATGGATTCTCTCAGATGATAGATAATCCGACCGTCGGCCACCGGAATCCGTTTCTGGAATGGTGCGCCAATTCCATCCGCGGCATCGGCAATACCGCCTCAGTGGTAAGCGCCTTTGTGCCGGCTGAGTGGCAGGATGCGATCGGCGCCTATGCAGATGCGTTTCTGGTCGCGGATATTGTCCTGAACAGCCCGATCGTGGTGGATATTGTCAATGACAGTCTGGATATGATCCGGGATTATGACACGGCAAACGGGCATGAGGGTGCGCTCGGATACCTGATCGAGGCTTGGGATTTTATCAATACGACGACCGAATCCATCAATCTGGAACAGCAGAAACAGTTCGGCAACATCATCAACTGGTGGGACTACCTGGTACACGGCATTGATGCCACCGAGCATGACAGGATCCTGGAGGAATGGGACAAGAAGGCCAAGGGCGACACCTTCCAGGGCAACGGCGTAGGTGTTTACAAGCCGAATATCTATCTTTATCCGGAGGAAACCGCAGAGATCACCGTATCATTTGCAAGACCGGAGCTTCTGACGGTCACCGACCCGCCGTACCAAAACAGATGGCAGGTCACTGCACAGCCGGACGGCACGCTTGAAACGGACGGCGGATCCTACGGCTACCTCTTCTATGAATCCCTGACCGATCCGTCGGACTACCAGACAACAGACGGATTTGTGATCCCGGCCGAGAACCGCGAGGCTGTCTTCACGCAGATCCTGCGCGGCTACGGGCTCAATGCTGCCGAGATCGCAGATTTCAACGAATTCTGGTGCAGCAAGCTCGAGGCAGGACGCTCCTATGCGATGTATCCGCAGCTTGGTGACACACTTGATGTCACGATGCCGCTGACCATATCCCCGGCACCGGATTCGATCGGACGGATCTGGTTTGCATTCGAGAAGGATGCCGTGCCGCAGCATGCAGCGCAGCCCGAAGCATTTGCAAGGGACGGCTTTACCGTGATCGAATGGGGCGGATTCTTCCTGCATCCCAGTGATTCCTGAGAATAAAATGCAGCCGCTTATCATCGGATAAGCGGCTGTGTTCTTTCAGATCATGCATCTTCCACGGTATACCGCCGGATCACGGTATCTGTGACATATTCCGCCTTCAATGCGCCAAGCGCCTTGAAATGCGGTGTTTCTCCATGCAGCCGGACTGCCTCGGCATCCTGCCACAGCTCCAGAAGCAGCAGTTCATCCTCCTGCTCCGGACTGAAATAGTAATCGTACTGTACATTGCCGTCCTCCGCGCGGGATGCCGCGGGAATGCCGCTTTCGCTGAGCGCATCGTAAAATGCCTGCCGCATGCCGTGTCTGACATAATAATGCACTTCCACAAATTGCTTCATATATCCTCCTTGTGCTGCCCGCTATGCATCAAACAGGATCCCCCGCAGGCAGAGCATCGGCTCGTTCCTGTCAAAATTCCAGCTATGGAAGGAATCCCCGTGACAGTTCTGCTTCTCCGGGCAGGTGCGGCAGCGTTCATTTTCCTCCGCCAGATCCCGGCGGAATGCCTGGAACCGGTTTTCCCAGACATCCTTGAACCGATCCTGCAAAATATGTCCCTGCACCAGCTCCGGCCGGCGTTCAATATCCAGACACGCCAGAATATCCCCCGTCGAGGTAACGCTTGCCACGAATGTTCCGGCGGTGCAGTGGAAATACCAGTCGCGCACCTCGCGTTCGTATTCCATGCCCAGATAATGCGAGCAGCCGTAGCAGACGGGCTCCCCGGCAATGCGCTTGTCACGGATATACGCGAACAGATACCGGTAATCCTCCGCTGTCAGCAGCAGCTCCGGATGATCGAGGGCGCGTCCCATGGGCTCAATATTGATGATGCGCCAGGAATCGATGTCCATTTTGTCGAAGATCGCAAAAAGGGCATCGAGCTCCCCGATATTCTGATGGGTCACGACCGTTGTGACCTGCACCGCGTCAAATCCGACGCGCAGGAGCGCTTCGATCCCGTCCATCGCCCGTCTCCATCCCCCCGGCGTCTGCCGGAAGGCATCGTGCGTGGCTTCGAGTCCGTCGATGCTCACGGAAATGGTATTCATGCCGCAGCGCTTGAGCATCTGCGCCCTTGCATCATCAATGCGTGTCGCATTGCTCGTCATGCCCCAGTGGAATCCCAATGCATGTGCATAGCCCATGATCTCTTCAAAATCCTGCCGCAGCAGCGGCTCTCCGCCGGTGATGCACAGCATTTTGTCACCGATCCCGAAATCGACCTTGATCTCGTCCAGGAATGCCCTGTACTGCGCTGCCGTCAATTCCTGCGGGAACGACTCCCCGCAGCGGCTTCCGCAGTGCAAACAGCGCTCATTGCAGCGCTGTGTCAGCTCCAGAAACAATTGCCGCAGACGCGGCTGCTCCCAAAGGCTGTACCGGTATTCCCGCAGCGCCGCCTGATGGCGCTGCTTCATCTTCACATCCAGCATGGCTGCCTCACTCAAAGGATTCCGGCGGGCCGTAGACCGGCACGGGAATGTCATCCTGCGGACGGGAGGTTTCGGCATTTTCCGGTTCATCCGTCTCCACATTCGCTTCCGTCTCCGGTTCTGCCAGAGCCGGCGGCGGCCCGTAGACGCACTGCATCATCTGCCGGGAGGCATCCTCCGTCGCAACGGTAAGATGATCCCCGGTCGCCGTTTCCTCTGCCGCCTGCTCTTTCGTGGTCGTCTTCTCCGCCGCAGTCGTCTGCTTTGCGGCGGTCGTTTCCTCCGAAGCGGTGGTCTGCTTCACAGTCGTTTCCGGCTCCTCGGATTCGCCCGCATAGTCAACCGGAGGGCCGTAGACATCCTCCTCGTCCCCGATGCCGGGTGCGACCGGATCTGTCCCGCTGACCCCTGTTCCGGGATCCGTACAGCCGGCCAGCCCCAGCGCTGCCGCAGCCGCAAATGCTGCCGCCGTCAGCCGGGTTTTAAGACTCTTCTTCAAGGCATTCCACCTCCTGCGGCGCATCCCCCGGCAGATAGGCCGGAAGACGCGGGTCATTCTCATACATGGCAGTATCCCCGTCCATCTCGGACGGCGGCGGTCCGTAGACACATCCCACACTCAGCACCGAGGCTGCAAACATGGCAGCAGTGATCGCTGCGACCTTACTTTTTTTCATGCTTGTCATTCTCCTTCTCCGGCGAACCGGTCGGCTCTGTATCCGGCATTCTGACCGGCTTCGGTGCCTTCCGGAATGCGGACGGCGGCCCGTAGATCACTGTCGGGATCCTGCGTTCCTCCCATGATGCGGGCTTCTTCGGCTTTTTCATCCCGGAACGCCTCCTTACTTTACTGCAACGATCACGGAAAACTTGTGGTAGGTATAGATCGTCTTGACAATGCGGAATCCACTCTTCCGCAGCATTTCGGTTTCCTCCTCCGAGGAGCATTCACGGTCAAGCTGCCGGCGCTCTGTCCAGAGCATCATTTCGCGCTTGTTCAGCGCCGTGGAGGCAAGCTGCCGTTCCCAGAATGCGTCAAACCAATGGTTCAGCTCCGGCGTTCCGGCGCAGAACTGATCGTAATTCACAAAAATTCCCCCGTCCGGCAGCTTTTCATAGATGCGGGAAAACAGATCCTGCTTCTGCACATCCTCCAGATGATGGATGGAAAGCCCGGAGACAATCACATCGAACTGTCCCTCCGGCAGACCCTGCGTGAAATCCATATGGACACAGGATACATGCGGATTTCCGGCAAATCTTTCCTGCGCCGCAGCCAGCATGTCATCGGCAATATCCACCAGTACATACTCCGCTTTCGGAAAATACCGGTACCAGCATTCCGTCAGGATCCCTGTACCGGCCCCAAGATCCAGTACCCGCGAGAGTGCCGGAATGGCACAGGTGATGGCCTCGGTCGTCGTGTGGTAGAAGTCGTCAAAGCACGGAATGAACTGCGTGCGCCTGGCATCGTACTCCCCCGCGATCTGATTGAACTGCTGATCGAGTGTCTTTGTCATCATAGACAACACCTCCCCTATTATAATACTTTCATTATAGCACAAAGTCCGGAAGAAATCAAGGGAAAAAACAGGACATTCTGCCGGAAACAAAAATCGGAAATTTTCTCCCGCCGGGACTTGACAAACACTATAAGTTGTGGTAGAATAAAGATAGTGACCACCGTATGGTGTGGTTTTATGAAATACTGTCACAGGAGGCTGTTGAAAATGACAATTAAAACAGGTGCAAAATATCATGTCCGCGGCGGGGAGATGTCCCTTGCTGAAATGCAGCAGTACGAGATGATGCTCAAGGAAAAGTATCCGGAGCGCATCTTCACCGAAATGACCTTTACCGTGGACGGCGACTATGTGGATGTGGACTATCAGTATGATACGGTTCCCTTCGACCGCATCCGCCGCATCACCGGTTATCTGGTCGGCAATATGACCCGCTGGAATGACGCCAAGCGTGCCGAGGAGGCTGACCGCGTCAAGCACGGTATCTGATCCCCTGAAAAAACGAATTCCCGATGCACCTGGCATCGGGAATTTGTTATAAACAGAAATCCATTTACAAGTCGGGATGACAGGACTCGAACCTGCGGCATCCTGCTCCCAAAGCAGGCACTCTACCAAACTGAGCTACATCCCGGGATTACCGGATAAAAGCCCCTGTGCATTGCAGGGGCTTTATTCGCATATGTGCCTGACAGGACTCGAACCTGCGCTCTGAGGAGTCGGAGTCCTCTGTTTTATCCATCTAAACTACAGGCACATGTCTGATCCGTCTCTGCGGACCGTACTTTATTATTATACCAGAAAATCCCCTTGTTTGCAAGGGGATAAAGAAAAATATTTCGTGAATAAATTATAGATAAACTGTGAATTCGCGAACGCACCAGATCCAGAGCTGCACCGGCACATCGGTCAGAATCGCCGCGGCATACCAGATCCCGCCGGAATCCGGAAGCAAAGGCAGGCTTCTTGTGCTTCCCAGCACAGTTACCTCCGCTGCATCCGTCCCGACTGTCACGGAGGCCAGGCAAACCTGTTTCCGGTGCGTGCGGTTCCAGCATTTCTGCCACACCCTGCCCGCGGCAAGCAGCGTCATGCTGAGAATGCAGTGGATCCCCAGCCATGCAAGCCAGCGCCTTCTCATGGTTGCAGCTCCAAAAGTACGCGCGCCAGGGAGCTTCCCGCAAGCGCAGCGGCATATTCGGCCTGCTCCGGTGTATTGGCACAGCTTCCGATCTCCACGGTCAGGCGGCAGTACACCGGATCCTCCCGCGCTTGTATTACCCGCGCCGGCATGGCAAGCCCCGGCCAGTCCCGCTCCAACTGCGATTGCAGCAGACAGGTCAGCCGGAGCGCATCCTCCAGCTCCGGCATTTCCGCCCCTGTCTCACAGACAATGCGCACCTGTGCCGCCTCCTGTCCGTTGATCCGGACAACCGGCGCATATGCCGTATCCTCTGTCATCATCTGCTTCCGGGCCACATCCACCACAAGCTGCACAGAGGACTGTGCTGCAAGCTGTGCAGCCGTTTCCCTGCGGCAGCGCTCCCCCGCCCCGATGCAGGACGGTACATCATAAATTGAAGGCACATGCGCTGCACCAATGCCCGCCGCGGCAAGCTGTCTGCACATCACTTCCCCGACGGCATTCAGATTGTACCGCGGATCGGTTGTACGGCAGCAGAACTCCGCATCCATGCGGCTGCATTCCGCCGGGACATAGCACTTGCTGCCATAGGTATGGACAACAAGCACCTGCGGATCTTCCGTCTGTGTGAATACTGTCTGCGGCCGCAGCCTCTGGGCTGCCAGCACGGCGCTGTCCGGATGTGCGGTTTCATTCAGCAGCATGCCCCCTGCATCCAGCGCCAGTCCGCTGCCGCCGATGTGTACCTCCCGGATCCAGGTGCCGTCCTCTGCCCATTCTGTCGGATAGGGCATGATCCCTTCGTCCACCGCAGCCTCCGTCGGGGCAGCCGTCTCCTCGATCATGCCGAATCCATGCGACACGCCGATCTCCGGCATTTCTGCCGCGATCACCGCTGCAAGCAGCAGTGGTATTGCCATTCTGCCAGGCATTCTCATCACCTCGGTTTTAGCTTTGCCAATTCCGGGGGAATTATGCTTATAGATAAAATCTATTACTCACTATTTGATTTTACCTATTGACAAAGTAGGAAATACATGCTATAATCAAACCATAGCAAGCCGATAGGGTTTGTATGAAAATGATAAACAATACATGAACTGATTTTCAGGAGGTAATTACTATGGCAAACAAGAAGCTTCATTTCGAGACACTTCAGCTCCACGTCGGACAGGAGCAGGCAGACCCGGTCACCGATTCCCGCGCTGTACCGATCTATCTGACCACATCCTATGTCTTCCGCGATTCCCAGCATGCAGCCGACCGCTTCGGTCTGCGCGATGCGGGCAACATCTACGGCCGTCTGACCAATTCCACGCAGGATGTATTTGAAAAGCGCTTTGCAGCCCTGGAAGGCGGCGCAGCAGCGCTGGCCGTTTCCTCCGGCGCAGCAGCCATCACATACACCATCCAGGCACTTGCCAAGGCCGGTGAGAATGTGGTCGCAGCCAAGACCATTTACGGCGGCACCTACAATCTGCTGGCACACACCCTGCCGCTGTACGGTATTACCGCAAAGTTCGTGGATCCTGAGGAGGAAGGCGCATTCGATGCAGCCATTGACGAGAACACCAAGGCCATCTTCATTGAGACCCTCGGCAATCCGAATTCCAATGTCATTGACATTGAGGCAGTCGCAAAGATCGCCCATGCACATGGCATTCCGCTGGTTGTCGATTCCACCTTTGCAACGCCCTTCCTGGTGCGTCCGATCGAATACGGCGCAGATATTGTGGTACATTCCGCGACCAAGTTCATCGGCGGCCACGGCACGACCATCGGCGGTATCATTGTGGATTCCGGCAATTTCGACTGGAAGGCATCCGGAAAATATCCGTGGGTTTCCGAGCCGAATCCGTCCTATCACGGCATCAGCTTCTCCGATGCAGTCGGCAATGTCGCATGGATCACCTACATCCGCGCCATTCTGCTGCGTGACACCGGTTCGACCATTTCCCCGATCTCGGCATTCATCTTCCTGCAGGGTCTGGAAACGCTGTCCCTGCGTGTAGAGCGTCATGTGGAAAATGCCCTGAAGATCGTGGATTTCCTGTCGAAGCATCCGCAGGTTGAGGCCGTTCACCATCCGTCCCTTGAAAGTGAGCCGAGCCACAAGAATTATCTGAAATACTTCCCGAACGGCGGCGGCAGCATCTTCACCTTCGAGGTAAAGGGCACGGAGGAGGATGCCAAGAGGTTCATTGACAACCTGGCGATCTTCTCCCTGCTGGCCAATGTTGCGGACGTCAAGTCGCTTGTCATTCATCCGGCTTCGACCACCCATTCCCAGCTCACAGAGGCAGAGCTTCTTGAGCAGGGCATCAAGCCGAATACCATCCGTCTGTCCATCGGTACCGAGCACATTGACGATCTCATCGGTGCTCTTGAGGATGCATTTGCGGCGATCAAGTAAGTTTATTCCGGTATGGAACCTCCAATCCCATCACAGAACCCCTTGCATTCCTGCAAGGGGTTCTATGTTTTATATGATCGTTCCGCCGCCGATCACGGTATCTCCCTGGTACAGGACAAGCGCCTGTCCCCGGGTGATCGCCCGCTGCGGCTCATCAAAATGCACATGCAGGTGTCCGTCCTCCGTCATCCATGCCGTACACGGCTGCTCAGGATGGCGGTAACGGATCTTCGCGGCGCAATGCACCGGCGTTTTCAGCTCCGGTACCGCGATCAGATTCACGTCGTCCGCCTCGGCATCCAGCACATACAGATCGGCATTTTCACCGAGGAAAACGCGGTTGCCGGCGGTGTCAATGCCGGTCACATAGATCGGATGTCCCATCGCCACACCAAGTCCCTTGCGCTGGCCGACCGTATAATGAATGATCCCCCGGTGCTCCCCCACCGTTTCGCCGTGGTACACAAATGCACCGGGAGGCCAGGTCTCCCCTGTAAACCGTTCAAGAAATGCCGCATAATCCCCGTCCGGCACAAAGCAGATGTCCTGGCTGTCACGCTTGCGGGCATTGACAAAGCCGTGTGCTTCGGCAAGGGCGCGGATCTCGGTCTTATGGTAGGTGCCCAGCGGGAAGCGGACATGCCGCAGCTGCTCCTGTGTCAGGGCATAGAGGACATAGGTCTGATCCTTGGAGGCATCGGCGGCCTTTTTCAGGAGGTACCGGCCGGATGCTTCGTCGTATTCCACCCGCGCATAATGGCCGGTGACGACATAATCAAACTGCATCTCATGCATCCGCCGGATGAGGGCATCGAATTTCAGGAACCGGTTGCAGTCAATACACGGATTCGGCGTCGCGCCCCGTGCGTAGCAGTCTGCAAAGCGCTGCATGACATGCGTTCGGAATTCCTCGGAGAAATTGAAGACATAGTGCAGCATTCCGAGCTTTGCCGAAACCTGCTTGGCATCCATCACATCATCGAGGGAACAGCAGGATTTCTCCCGCGGAATGCCGGCGTCTTCATTGTGAAAGAGCTGCATGGTCGCGCCGGCGCAGTCATACCCCGCCTGCAGCATGAGCAATGCTGCCGCAGAGCTGTCCACGCCGCCGGACATGGCGATCAACGCTTTTTCGCCCATATCAGCCGCCCAGCTCGATCATCTTGTCAATGCAGCGTCTTGCGCTGGCAATGGTCTTCTCGTCCATGACGATCTCCTCACCAAATTCACCGCGCAGAACACGGTACACATCCACAAGGGTCGTGGACTTCATATTCGGGCAGATCAGATGCTTGCTCATCGGATAGAACATCTTGTCCGGGCAGTCGTATTGCAAATGCTCGGCGATGGAAATTTCCGTGCCGATGATAAATTCCTTGGCATCCGATGCCTTGGCATAATCCATGATGCCGGAGGTCGAGCCGACGTAATCGGCCTGCTCCACAACAGCCGGAACGCATTCCGGATGTACCAGCACCAGTGCATCAGGATGTGCCGCCTTTGCTGCACGCACCTCCTCGGGGCGCACAGCCGCATGGATCGGGCAGCCGCCCTGCAGGAGCTTGACCGTCTTGTCCGGCACCTGCTTGGCAACGAATGCACCGAGGTTGCAGTCCGGAATAAAGAGGATCTTGTCATTGTCAAGCGCCTTGGCAATCTTGACCGCAGAGGAGGAGGTCACGCAGACATCTGCAATGGTTTTCAGGTCGGCAGTCGTATTGACATAGGCCATCACGGTATAATCCGGAAGCTGCGACTTGACCTGGAGGATCATTTCCTTATCCATCTGCTCTGCCATGGGACATCCGGCAATGGGATTCGACAGGTAGACCGTCTTTTCCGGGGACAGGATCTTGACTGTCTCCGCCATAAAGCGCACGCCGCACATGATGACCGTCTGATTGGGCACCTTGGCCGCCTTGACGGACAGGGCATAGGAATCCCCGACAAAATCCGCGATCTCTGCGATCTCACGGGCTTCGTAGCTATGGGCAAGGATACATACATCCTGTTCCTTCTTCATCCGCAGGATCTCCTGCTGCATCTCGTAAACATTCATTTTCTGTTACCGCCTTTATTGACATTCCCGGCCGCTTTGCATAGTGAACCGGTATTATTACTATTGTACACGATTTACGCCGTATTGTCAAGCCGCAAAAAGCAGGGATCCGCACTCTTACAGCCCTTGCTTCAGCAGAAAGCTCCTGAATATTCCGGCAACCTCATCGGGGATCTTTGTGTACAGCATGTGGCCTTCCTCCATCAGATGGATCTCGGCATTGCAGTGCTTTGCATAATCCTGCGCTGCCTGCTGCCAGGTGAGAGCCCTGACCGGCGAACGCATATTGCTCACAATGAAGCAAGCCGGACAGGTCAGATAGCCCGTACTGTCTGCTTTAGCGGCATTTGCCTCTGCCAGAACCGATTCCTCAAACACCGCTTCGCTTGCGATGTTCTGATAATACACTTCCTCATATGTCTGCTTTTCCTCTGCCGTGAGAGCGTCACCGCTGAGGAGCCCGGAAGCATTAACCGTCCTGTTCCTGAGCAGGCTGGCAAGCAGACCACGCCTTGCAATTTTCTGCATCAATGCCCGCGTCCTGTCCACCATGGCCTTCTTCTTCTCATGCGGAATCTCCTGCGCCTGTGCTTTCATCATATTCGGAAATCCCATGTCCAGGCCAAGCACTGCCCTGACCTCTTCGAGATAGGTATTTGCCCACCATATCGCTTCAAAACCGGAATACGAATGGGGCACCAGAATATAGGGCTGGCTGATTCCCAGTGCCTTCAGAGCTGCGCGGCTCTCCTCCACAAGGTTTTCCACCGTCCGCTCCGTGACAGCCTTGCCGCTCAGTCCGTACCCTGCCTTTTCGACAACAACGATCCTGTATTTGTCTGACAATCTGCTGTAAACAGGCTTGTATTCATATGCCTGACAGCCGACACCTGAACCCGCCATGAATATGAGAGAAGCAGCGCCGGAGCCTTCTGTGTAGACATTGATCATCGTGTCTCCGACCTTCGCAAGCGTACCGTATGGTTTCATAGAAATACCTCCTTTGAAATGTGTCAAATCAGAAGATGCTTGGCCGGATCAGTCCACGGATTTGAGCGACTCTGCCATGTTGATCCGGTCGAGCTTAATGCCCATGAAAAGATTGACAATGAAATTGAACACGAATGTCAGCACGATGCTCACCGCAAACGACATCGGCAGCACGCGCACACGGAAGGACACCAGATCCACGATGATCTGTGCCATCACAAACCGGTGCAGCAGCACGCCAAGCCCGAGGCCAAGGATCGTGCCGATCGCCGTCAGAGCCAGATTTTCACGCAGCACATAGGCCGAGGTCTCATTCCGGAAGAAGCCGAGCACCTTGATCGTGGCGATCTCCCGGATGCGCTCGGTGATGTTGATGTTGGTCAGATTGTACAGCACGATGAAGGCCAGTCCCGCCGCGCAGAAGATGACCAGCAGCACGATGTAATCAAGCGAGCTCATCATCTTGGCCATACGCGCCTTGACCTCGGAAAAGAGTGACACGGAGGTCACATTCCTGTCCTTTGCAAGCTCTGCCTGGATCTGGTATTCGTCCTGACCTTCGGGGAAATTCAGATAGGCGCCGTTAAGCTGCGGCACTTCCCCGAGCTGGTCGGCAAAGGTGTCCGGCGAGAGGATGATATAATTGTAGACATGATTCTCAAAGACGCCTGTGACCGTCACCCGGATCTCCTGCATGTCCTCATTGCGCAGGGTGATCGTCGTTCCTTCGACCGCACCGTAGCGCTCGGCAATGGAATTGCTGACCAGCGCCTCACCGCTGCCCGGCACCGCAAGCGGTTCCCCGTCCAGCGTCCGCAGCACCATGTAATTGTCCAGGGAGCCTTCGAGCGGCACAATCAGATCCATGCCCTTGGTCTTGTCCGCGGTGACAAGATCCCAGCTTGCTTCATGCAGCAGGATATAGTCATCCGTCAGCTCGTCCATCTTGCTGCGCAGCTTCTCCGGGATCACACCTCCCATCGAAGAGCGGAACAGCATGGACGCATCCGCGATCTGGATGTCACCGTACTGCACATCCGCGAATCCCGCCACGGAATCGCGCAGTCCCAGGCCTGTCAGCAGCAGCGCCGTACAGCCGCCGATACCCAGCACCATCATGAAGAAGCGCCCCTTGTAGCGGAAGATATTGCGGATGGAGACCTTGTGCAGGAATTTCAACCGGTTCCAGAGGAAGGGAACATATTCGAGCAGCACGCGCTTGCCGGCCTTCGGTGCCTTCGGGCGCATGAGCCCCGCAGCCGTTTCTGCCAGCTCGATGCGGCAGGAAAGCCAGGTCGTTCCCAGCGAGCACAACAGCGATGCGGCTATGGCAAGCCCTGCCAGCTTCCAGTCGATGATGATATGCAGCGGGAGCGGAATGTACATCAACTCATAGCTCATCCAGATGACCGACGGGAACAGCACGATCCCGACCGCATAGCCGATCACGCAGCCAAGCACGGCTGCGGCGCCGGAATAGAACATGAATTTTCCCATAATGTCGGCCTCGGAATAGCCAAGCGCCTTCAAGACGCCGATCTGTGTCCGCTGCTCCTCGACCATGCGGCTCATCGTCGTCATGCAGACAAGCGCCGCTACCAGAATAAAGAACACCGGGAATACCCTTGCCACCTGTGCCACGATCTCGGAATCGCTCTCAAAGCACGCATAGCTGATATTGGTGCCGCGGTCAAGGACATAGGTATCGGGATGGTCGATGTCGTCGATCTTCTCCTCGGCATCCGCGATCTCTTCCTCCGCATCTGCGATCTTCTCGTCAAATTCCGCCTTGCCGTCCTCGTATTTTGCCAGACCGTCCAGGTATTCCTGCTCGGCCTTGTCATATTCGGCCTTGCCGTCATTGTACTTCTCAAGGCCTTCGTTGTATTTGCGCAGGCCGTCGTTGTATTCCGTCCGGCCGTTCCGGTATTTCTGCCATCCCTCGTCGTAGTCGATCAGGGATTGCTCGTATTTGGCAAGGCCATCGGTGTATTCCCGCGAGCCCTTCTCAAATTCTGCCTTGCCCTGTTCCAGCTCCGTGCGTTTGGCATCCAGCACGCTCTGCTGCTGGTCAAGCTCCGTGCGGCCGGCTTCGATCTGTGCCTTTCCTGCTTCGATCTGCGCACGGCCATCCCGGATCTGCTGCTGTGCGGCATCGAGCTGTGCCTTCTGCTCGGGCGGGAGCATGTCATACATGGCCATGGAGGCATTCACCTGCTGCTCCTGCTGCGCAAGGGCATTCTCCTGCTGCCGGAGGGCGGCTGCATTCGCTTCGAGCTCCTGCCTTGCGGCATCGAGCTGCGCCTGGCCGTTCACAAGGGCTGCTTCTCCCTCTGCGATCTGTGCCGAGGAGGCATCAAGCTGTGCCTTGGCATTGTCCAGCTCCGCCTTGGCATCCGCGATCTGCTTCTTGCCGTCAGAAAGCTCCTTCTTTGCCTTGTGCAGTTCTGCATTGGCATCATCAAGCTCCTTTTTGGCATCATCCAGCTCTTTCTTCGCGTCATCAAGCTCCTTCTTCGCATCGTCGAGCTTGCGCTTGCCGTCAGAAAGCTCCTGCTGTGCATCGGCAAGCTCCTCCTCACCGTCTGCACGGGCATCGGCCAGCTTCTGCTTTGCTTCGTCAAGCTCTTCGAGTGCATCGGCACGCACGCGGGTATAGCGCTCATCGGCAATTTCCTGCGTCAGCTCGCCCCACCCGACATCATGCACCTGCATCATATGCTTGTATTCGTCCGAATAGATGGGGTAATCATGATTGAACCGGATCCAGATCTCGGTATAATAATCCAGATCGTAGGCATCCTCCGAAAGATAGAGATACCCCGAAACCGAACCGTTTCCGAGCGAGGTGGTGCCGCGCTCGAAATTGGCATACAGCGCCGAATGCGCTGCGCCGACGATCCGGAATTCCCGGAAGCGCAGCGCTTCAAGGGTGTCCTTTTCATTTTCGTCTGCCACATACACGGTATCGCCCACATGCAGACTGCCCGGCATTCCCGCGTCCATGATGCATTCATCGGCTGCCTGCGGCATTCTGCCCTCCGTCAGCTCCAGGAGATTGAGATGCTCCGGGATCGTGTGGGATTTGAGGACAAATTCATTCTTGTCCTTGTCATTGCAGAGAATATCCATCGTGTGGGAGCCCTCTGCATAGCGCACATCTGTCAGCGCACGGAAGGATTCCACATCCTGCTCCTCCCAGCCGAGCGTGGACACAAGGCGGTAATCGAACAACTGCTTTTCCTGCCAGAAATCATTGACGGTCTCCACCATCGCCGGGGTCGTGATGCGCACGCCGGAGAAGAATCCGACACCGAGGGCAATGATCGCCAGGATCGCAAAGAAGCGCCCGAAGCTGCCCCGGATCTCACGCAGGGTCGTCCTGCGCAGCATTTTTTTCTTCATAGCCGTCTACCCCGCTTACCATTCGATCTCGGAGATGTCCACGATATGGTCATTTTTCCGCATCTGCTCGATCATGCCGGATTTGACGGTAATGATCCGGTCAGCCATCGCCGCAAGCGCGGAATTATGGGTGATGACAACGACAGTCATGCCGTTTTTGCGGCAGGTATCCTGCAAAAGCGCCAATACCTGTTTGCCGGTGTTGTAATCGAGCGCACCGGTCGGCTCATCACACAGCAGGAGCTTGGGATTCTTCGCAAGCGCACGGGCAATCGCCACGCGCTGCTGCTCGCCGCCGGAGAGCTGAGCCGGGAAATTCTTCATGCGTTCCCCGAGTCCGACCTGCGTAAGCACCTCCGCCGCATCGAGCGGGTCGCGGCAGATCTGGGCGGCAAGCTCTACATTCTCCTTTGCCGTCAGATTCGGGACAAGGTTGTAGAACTGGAATACAAAGCCGACATCATAGCGCCGGTATGCCGTAAGCTGGCGCTTTTTGTAAGCAGAGATCTCCTCGCCGTCCAGCCAGACCTCGCCCTCCGACAGGGTATCCATGCCGCCGAGAATATTCAGGATCGTTGTCTTGCCGGCACCGGATGCGCCGACGATCACGCAGAATTCGCCCTGTTCGATCTCGAAGCTCACATCCCGCAGCGCTTCGATCTCCATTTCTCCGGTCTTATAAATTTTCTTCACATGTCTGAATGTCACGAATGCACTCATAGGGGTGATTCCTTTCTGTATAGTAGAATGATTCTATTATAGCATAGTTTTCCGGAAAATACAAGATATTCGGCTGAATTTGTTTACTATTTTGCAGAATGTACAACGCCCTCCCCGTACATGGGGAGGGCGCAGGCTGTCGAAAGGTGGACACATTTTCAGATGGTGTGGGCTTGAAGCCCACACACCAACAGACTTTTTGACAAGCGTAAGGGAGCCTTCCGGCTCCCTTGTTTCGGATCAATCCACTGTTTCCAGACCCTCTGCCTGGAATGCCTGACGGAGGTCATTGATGAGGTCGTTCTTGTCCTCGATGCCGATAGCGACACGATAGAAGCCGCCGTGGAATTCCTGCGGGTACAGGTACATCCGCTCATCGTCCTCACCGAGGAATACGATCAGCGATGCCGTATTGCCGAGGGATACAGCCGAGGTGAAAATGTTCAGATGCGTTACCACCCGGTTGTACAGGTCATGCTCACCCTTCAGGCCAAAGGACAGAACGCCGCCAAAGCCGTGCTCCATCTGCTTCTTTGCAAGTGCATGTCCCGGGAAGCTCTCCAGTCCCGGATACGCCACGAAGGACACACACGGCTGCTTTTCGAGCCACTGTGCCACAGCAAGGGCATTGTCATTATGCACCTGCATCCGCAGCGGGAAGGTCTGGGAACCGCGCATGATAAGCCATGCATTGAACGGGCTGATGCAGCCGCCGATATTGACCTGCGCCTGGTAGCGGATCCTGTCCATGTCCTCATGGTTGCCGATGATGGCACCGCCCATGGAATCACCATGGCCGTTGATGTACTTGGTCAGGCTCTCTACCACGAAATCCACGCCGTATTCAAGCGGACGGGTGTTGTAGGGAGAGGAGAAGGTATTGTCGGCGGAAACGAGAATGCCATGCGCATGGGCAAGCTCCACAATGGCAGCAATGTCGCAGATGCAGCAGGTCGGATTGCCGGGGGTCTCGAAATGAATGAGCTTGGTATTCGGACGGATGGCCTTGCGGATGTTCTCCACATCGGTGCAGTCCACAATGGAGGTCTCGATGCCCCACTTTTCTGTCCAGAGCTCATTGAAGATGCGATAGGTCGCAATATAGGTAACGGTTGAGAAGATCACATGATCTCCCTTCTTCAGCTTGGTGAAGAACAGTGCCGAGAGCGCTGCCACACCGCTGGCAAGCACCACGCAGTCCTCGCCGCCGTGAAGGTTGGCGACCTTCTTTTCCAGCATGCCCTGGTTCACACCGCCGTTGCGGGTATAAATATTTGCCTCGGATGCCGACCAGTTCATTGTGGACGGATCATAGGGCAGCAGGAAGCTGTTGGCCATGTAGATCGAAGGCTCAATGGCTCCGGAAGCCGGATCCGGATCAGCGCCGGTATGGATGGCGCGGGTGGTAAAGCTCAGGTCTTTGGTATCGTGACTCATGATAAATCCTATCCTTTCCGATTCCCTCTGCGGGAATTCTTGATGCAGCGTTTTGATGCATTACTGTATTATTATACTGCATTGCTCACAAAAAGTCAAGAATTACCCAAAATGTTATCCGCATTGACAGCCATCCGGAAATGTGCTATAATCAAAACAGTTCTACATCAGAAAGGAAGGATCTCCATGAACATTCAGATCTTCGGCTCGAAAAAGAGCAATGATTCCAAGAAGGCTGAGCGCTATTTCAAGGAGCGCGGCATTAAATACCAGATGATCGACATGAAGGAAAAAGGCATGAGCAAGGGCGAATTCCAGTCCGTTATGAAGGCCGTCGGCGGCCTGGAGGCCATGCTTGATCCGGACTGCAAGGATCAGGACACACTGATGCTTGTGAAGTACCTTGCAGATTCCCAGAAGGAGGACAAGGTGCTGGAAAACCAGCAGATCCTGCGTCTGCCCATCGTGCGCAACGGCCGCCAGGCGACTCTCGGCTACTGCCCGGATGTCTGGAAGTCCTGGGAATAAACCAGGGTAACTTTACCCAAATCGTCAAGACAAATCCTCCGGGTTGTGGTATACTGGAATTACAATCAGTACTGATCTGACGAAACAGGAGGACATGCAGGATGAACCATCTGCTTTTGCTGAATGATGCACTCGAATATATCGAGGAGCATCTGGGCGATGAGCTGTCACAGGAAGAGATCGCCCTTGAATGCTGCTGCTCGCTGTCCGGCTTGCAGAAGCTGTTCCGGTATACGTTCCACATCAGCGTGGGCGACTACATCGGCCGCAGACGCATGACCTGCTCGGCGCGGGAGCTGGTCGAAACGGACCGAACGGTACTGGACATTGCACTCGATTACGGATACCATTCGGCAGAGGTATTCACCCGTGCCTTTTCACGGACATGGGGCGAGCCGCCTGCTGTCTTCCGCCGCAACCGCCGGTTTACGGGACTCTTCCCGAAGCTGGAGATCAATTACGACGGAGGGATCACTATGACAGATTCTCGCAGAAAATACGATATTACAGAGCTTTACGACTATCTCAACAGCCGGCGCGGGACGATCATTCTCGCGTTCGACATCCGGGGGCTCATCCCCATCAACAACATTTCGTCGAAGGCTGGCGACAAGGCAATCGTCGAATCGCTGCGGCGCATTGATGAGGCGGCAGAGGAGGACATGCTGCTGTTCCGCATCGGCGGGGATGAATTCGCGCTGGCCACCGGTCTGACGGATGATGCGCAGGCAGATGCCGTCTGCAAGCGCGTGACCGACCGCAACGGTGAGCCGTTCGAGTATGAGGGACAGCAGATCCCGCTTTCCCTGTTCGCTGCCCGTGTCCGCCTCGGAGAGCGTTCGATCCGGTACAATGAGCTGTTTCCGGAGATCAATGACGCCCTCGACAGAGCAAAGGGTATTCTGTGAAAACCACTCCAACGGCAGGGGTGGGGCGGGTTCGCAGTACCCCTTCCCCAAAACATACTTTTTTGACAAGCTCGAACGAGCCGCCTCTGCAAGGAAGGTGCTCATATGGATGTTTCCCACAAACTGATCTGAAAGGCTTATACAGCAAGCTATAAATGAAGGAGTGCCATGCACCATCCCGGGTGTATGGCACTTTTTGTCAGATCTAAGCAGAAATGAAGTCCGATCAGTAGAGTATAAAAGTATAGCAGATGGAAAAGGATCGCTGTGCGAGGTATCATAATCATCAATCTGATAGCAAGATCATTCCGTTTTGTTCTTGAAGTCCCCGGCAATCCATGGTATAATAGATACAATAACAAGAGGGACGGTTGAGATGGTCTGTCTACACGATCAAAAGGAGGTCAAAATGAATTACATTGCCCACAAAACCGAGGACGACAGAACACAAAGCGTCCTTAATCACCTGACAGAGACTGCCAGACTTGCAAAGCAGAATGCGGTTCCACTAATGAAGGAGCTTGCCTATGCTGCCGGTCTTGCCCACGATATCGGGAAATATTCGCAGGCGTTTCAGAATCGCATCCAGAGCGGCAGCAATGAGAAATACGAGCACGCACTGCCCGGTGCACTGGAGTATTTCAAACAGTTCGGCAAGCCGGTGAATCCATTTTTTGCAACGATGCTCATGTACTGTATCGCCGGACACCATACCGGACTTCCGGACGGCGGCAATATGAGTGAAGCTCCGGATGACAGTAACTCCCTCGGTGCCCGGCTGAACCGCGCTGCAAGATATACCGGAAGCTGGGATTATCAGGCGTTCCGGCAGGAAGTCACACTCTCTGTGCCGCAGGATCAGACACTTTTCATGGAGCTGATGCAAAGCCTGTATCAGCCGAAGCCGGATACATTCTACGAGCAGTTTGCGTTCCTGACACGTTACCTGTTTTCCTGTCTGACAGATGCAGATTTTATTGATACAGAACGTTTTTGCAATCCGGAGCGGGAACGCTGTCTGAAATCTGATTTTCAAAGTGCCGAACGTGCTGTGCAAAAGCATCTGAATTGCTTTATTGCACAGACCAGTCTGCAAAATGCCCGTACCCGCTTGCAGGCACAGGCTTTTGCCAATGCAAAGGGATCCTCTGCTGTCAGCATCCTGCAAATGCCGGTCGGCAGCGGCAAAACGCTTTGCAGTCTGGAGATCGCACTGCAAAAAGCGGTTTCCTCTGGTAAAAAGCGCATCATTTACGTCATTCCCTATACGAGCATCATCGAGCAGACCGCAGCAGAATTTGAACGGCTCTTTGGTAAGGATACCGCCATTTTACAGCATCATTCCAACTATGTCTTTGAAAGCCACGAAGATGAAGAAGAAGAAAAAGAACCGGATACCGCAGAAAAGCTGCGTCTTGCCAGTGAAAACTGGGATGCGCCGGTCATCGTCACCACAAACGTACAGTTCTTTGAGTCGCTGTATCACTACAAGAGCTCCCGTCTGCGGAAACTGCACAATCTGGCGGATTCCGTCATCATCTTCGATGAGATCCATATGCTCCCTGTGGATCTGCTCCAGCCATGTCTGCGGGCTGTCGGATATGTGGCAAAATACCTGAACAGCGAAGCCATCTTCCTTTCGGCAACAATGCCCGATTACGGAACACTTTTCGAGAAATACGCGCCCGGTCTTCCTGTCCGGCAGCTCATCACGGATACCTCTGATTTTGCCTGCTTCCGGAAATGCCGGTATCATGATCTTGGCGAAACGGATCCGGACAGCATCGCAGAAAAGGCGGCAGGGTACCGAAGCAGTCTTATCATCGTCAACAAGCGCAGGACTGCATATGAATTGTATCAGCAGCTTGGCGGGACGAAATTTCACCTTTCAACATACATGACCCCACATGACCGGTCGGATGTTATTGCGAAAATACGGGAAAAGCTGAAAGCAGAGGAACCGGTCACAGTCGTTTCGACATCGCTGATCGAAGCCGGTGTGGATCTGGATTTTCAGGCAGTATTCCGGGAACTGACCGGACTGGACAGCATCCTGCAATCCGCCGGACGCTGCAACCGCGAGGGCAAGCTGGAATCCGGAGATGTGTTCATCTATGAGACAGGGGAAAAGCTAACAAGTGAAATACAGGTGCGTGCAGCGATCACAAAGGATTTGCTCAGGCAGTATGAGGACATCGAATCGTTAGAGTGTATCCGGACATACTACGAACGCCTGTTTGAACAGCACAAAAATGAGATCGAAGAAAACAATCTTGGTCATGACAAATGGGAATCCACTGTAAACAGGAAAACGGGATTTGTCAGCATCCCGTTCCGCAGCTACGCAAGAAATTTCAGGATGATCCGAGATGATACAACAGGTATCATCATCAACAACTGTGATGAAACGGAACGGCTTCTGAAACAGGCGGAATTCGGAGACATCGCCGCCAGACGCAGGCTCCAGCAGTATACCGTATCCCTGCGCAAGTACGAACTGGAGAACGCCTTGAAAAGCGGCATTCTCACGCAGCGCGGCGGGATGTTTGTGCTAAGCGATACGGCGTATTACAATCATGATACCGGGCTGCTGCTGAATGCGGCAAATGACCAGATTCTATAGTATAGAAAGAGAGCGGATGGCAAACGTGTCATCCGCTCATGCTTTCCCTAATAGAAAACAAAAACATGGCGCCAATGTATCGCTTTCAACACAACCGGCATTTGACAGGCAGAAATTTGCTATTTTTCTGTTGACTTTCACATTTTCCCGTGCTATAATGAGAAAAATTTGTATCATAGATACAGAAAGGAGGAGCATCATGGGTTATGGATTCAAGATCATGATCGAGGGAGATTATGCCCTCTTTACCCGTCCAGAGCTCAAAGTGGAACGTGTCAGCTATGATGTGCCGACAGTTTCCGCGATGGAGGGACTGATCAAATCCGTCTACTGGAAGCCGGCATTTCGTATCGTGATCGACAGGATCATTGTCTTCAATCCCATTCGCTTCATCAACATCCGACGCAATGAGGTCAAAAGCAAGATCCCGCTGTCATCTGTCCGCGCACAGATGCAGGGCGGCACAGACAAAAGTCCCGTCCTGTATGCAAGCGAGGAGCGCAGCCAGCGTGCTTCGCAGATCCTGCGGGATGTCAAGTACGGCGTGGAATTTCACTTTGAACTGACCGGCATCCGCTCCGATCATGAGGACGAAAGCGAGGAAAAGCACTACAATATCATGCTGCGCCGGCTGAAAAAGGGGCAGTATTTCCGTCAGCCATGTCTGGGATGCCGTGAATTTGCGGTACGGAAGATCGAGCTTGTCGAGGAATTCGATTACAGCCAGATCGCGCCGGAGCTGAAAGGTGACATTGACCTCGGCTTCATGCTCTACGGAATACGCTTTGAGGACGGCGGCAGACCCATCAACGGCGACTGGGAGCATCCGCAGTTTTCCGACAAGGCGGATGCACTCTACTATCGTCCGCATATGATCGACGGCGTGATCGACGTAGGGCGTTACAGGGAGGCGATGAAATGCTGATACAGGCACTTTGCGAGTATGCGGACAAGCAGCTTGAAAGCAATATTCCGGAGGGGTGGCAGGAGCAGAATATCCATTTCCGCATCCTGCTGACACCGGAGGGAGAGATCGCGGATATTGTGGATGTCCGGACGAAGGAAGTCTACACAGATGCCAGAGGCAAGGAAAAAAATCGAATCTTGCCGAAAACGGTCATACTCCCCGAACGAACACAGAAAACCTGCATTGATTCCAACATCATCGAACACCGTCCGCTGTATATTTTTGGACTGAATTACGAAAAGGACGGCTTCACGCCGGAGGACAAGACACAGAAAGCCCGGAAATCCCATGCGGCTTTTGTTAAGGCAAATCTTGCCTTCTTTGAGGATATTCATTCGGAGATCTGCGATGCGTACCGGCGCTTTCTTGAAGCATGGGAGCCGGAGCGTATGTCGGAGCATCCGGCTTTGTCAAAGCTGGGCAAGGATTACAAGGGCGCGTATTTTGGCTTTTGTCTGGAGGGACTGCGCTGTCCTCTGGAGGAGGATGAAGCATTCAAGGCAGCTTATTCCGAGTATACATCTGTGCCGCCGGAGGAACCGGCAGAAGAAACAACCGTGATCTGTGGTATTCTTGGTGAGCCGCTCACGCCTGCCCGCATCCATGACAAGGTAAAATTTCCCGGCGGAAATACGACCGGATGTGTTATGGTCGGTATGAAAGAGCCTGCCTTTGAATCCTACGGCAAGACCCAGTCCTACAACAGCAACATCTCCGAACGGGCAATGAAGCAATACACCTCCGCCATGAACCGTCTGCTGTCTGACCGAAACCATTACAAGACCATCGAAGATCTGGTACTGATGTACTTTGCAATGAAATCCGACGACAGCGCGGAATGTGAATGGTTCGGGGCACAGCTCGGTTATCCGATGCCGGACAGCCTGAAGGGGCAGGATGTCAAGCGAGCCGATGCGAAGCTCGATACCCTCGGCAAACAGATGACCGGCGGCGGCGTGACACACCTGCCGGAGCAAGGGCTTGATGAGGATGCAACATTCTATATCGTCGGGATGACTCCCAATTCCTCACGCATCTGTCAGAAATTCATCTGGCGTGACAGCTTCGGGAACATTGTCCGCAATCTACAGCAGCACCAGACGGATCTTCGCATTCATCCGGATACGACCAGAACTATTTATTTCTCTCAGATCGCCAAGGAGCTCACCTCTCCGAAATCAACAAGTGAAAAGGCTCCTCCGCCGCTGATGTCCTCTCTGATGCTGGCGGCATTGCAGGGGACGCCCTACCCGACTGCACTGCTTTCGACCATTGTCCGCCGTGTCAAGACCGACAGCGATGGGGAGAACGACCACACCACCAAACTCAACGACGTTCGCGCGGGTATCATCAAAGCCTGCCTGAACCGCAAATCCAGAAGCCAGAACCGAAAGGAGGAAATCAAAATGGCATGGGATGAAACGAATCAAAATCCCGCTTATCTTTGCGGCGGTTTGTTCGCCGTGTATGAGAAGATTCAGAAGGATTCCGCTGCCCCCGTAAAGCTCAACCGCACGATCAAGGATTCTTATTTTGCATCGGCGTGCAGCTGCCCAAGCGTGATCCTGCCCCGACTTGAAAAGCTCTCACAGAATCATGTCAAGAAGCTCAAGGAAAACACTGCGGTCTTTTACCAGAAGCTCATAAATGCTCTGATGAACGGACTGGAGGGCGGATTCCCGTCCACGCTCAGTCTGGAGGATCAGGGAAGATTCATCGTCGGCTATCATCAGATGAACAGCCGTCTGTACACCAAGAGCCCGGAACAGAATACGGAACCGAATACCGAACAGGAGGATTGAACATGGAAACGAACGCTATCCAGAACCGCTACGAATTTGTGATGCTGTTTGACTGCGAGAACGGCAACCCCAACGGTGACCCCGATGCCGGCAATATGCCCCGTACCGACCCCGAAACCAATTTCGGCATCGTGACCGATGTCTGCCTCAAGCGCAAGATCCGCAATTTTGTGGAGCTTTACAAGGAAGGCGAGCCCGGCTACAACATTCTCATCAAGGCGGATAAAGCCCTCAATTCCAAGTTTACGGAAGCGTATGATGCGCTCGGTCTGACTAAGAAGCAGAAGGGCAAGGATGCGAATGCTGTCAAGCAGGCACAGCAGTACATTTGTCAGAATTACTTTGATGTTCGCACGTTCGGTGCTGTCATGAGCACCGGTGACGACCCCTGCGGCATTGTGCGAGGTCCGGTGCAGATCAATTTTGCACGGAGCATTGACCCTGTATTCCCGCAGGACATCACCATTACCCGTCAGGCGAAAACAACAGAGGACAGACAGGCTGCCGGTAATACGGAAATGGGCAAGAAATCCGTCATCCCCTACGGTCTGTACCGGGCAGAGGGCTATATCTCCGCGATGCAGGCACAGAAGATCACCGGCTTCTCAGAGGACGATCTGGAGCTGCTCTGGACGGCGATCCTGAATATGTTTGAGGAAGATCACAGTGCCGCCCGCGGCAAGATGTGTATGCGGCATCTGTTCATCTTCAAGCATGAATCTCCTCTTGGCAACGCGCCTTCCCATGTACTGTTTGATAAGATCAAGGTGCAGAAAAGGGACGGTGTCGCTGCTGCGCGTTCGTTCTCGGATTATGAGGTCACATGGGACGAAACTATGCCCGAAGGCGTAACATTCCTGCAAAAATGAGCGAGAATCTGACGATCAGCCTGCGCTCCATCCAGCATTATATGTACTGTCCGCGCCGCTATGCGCTTCTCGAACTGAACCGTGACTGGAATGAGAATGCATTCGTCGTCAAAGCCAATCTTCTGCATGAACACGTTCACGACGGAAGCCATAGCTATTCGGACAGCCGGAAAATCGTGCGGAGTGACGTGACAGTATATCGGGACGGAGCGGACTATGACCTGCAAGGCGTGCTGGACTGCGTGGAATTTGTCCGCAGTAAGGACGGCGTTCCTATTCCGGGGTTAGAGGGTACATTTCTGGTGCGCATCATCGAATACAAACCTAAAGCCCCGAAGGGCGAACCGTTCCACGAAACGGATGCCATTCAGGTCTACGCCCAGAAGCTCTGTGCGGATGCCGTCTGGGGGACTGACTGCGAATGCTTCCTGTACTACGCCGATATCCGTCGCCGTGTCCGTTTGCCGTTCGATACAGATGCCGCAAAGTATGCTGCTTTACTCGGTCATCTGCTGGATGGAATGCAGAAGATCCTCGCATCGGGGACAATTCCCGAACGGGTAAAGGGGCAAAAATGCTCCGGCTGTTCCATCGCAGATCTCTGCTTTCCGAAAGAAAAATCCTACAGTGTCCGCAGGGAGATCATGCTGCAAAAGGAGGGTAAATGAATGCGGAAACTGCTCAATTCACTGTACATTCTCGATGAAACGGCGTGGCTGACGCTGGACGGCGAGAACATCGTCTGCAAATGCGAGGAGAAGGAAAAATTCCGGATGCCGTTCACGAACATCGAGGATATCTACTGTTTCAGCTTCATGGGATGCTCACCGGCGCTGATGGGGAAATGCACAGAAAACGGCATTGCACTGCATTTCTTTTCCCCGAACGGAAAATACCTTGCCAGCATCCAAGGAAAAACGCGCGGGAATATCCTGCTCCGCAAGGCGCAGTTTGAGCAGTTCGCCGCACCGCCGCCCCTTTTGATGCAGAATACTGTGGCTGCGAAATTATCCAATACTCGCTTTTTACTCCGTCGTTCCCTGCGTGACAATCCGGATATTGACACAGACGGCGAGCTGACAGGATGTATCCGGTATCTGGAGCAGGGTATCGACAATGCGTATGAGATCACAGACACCGAAACACTGATGGGGTTGGAGGGTTCCTGCGCAAAAGCGTATTTCCATATCTTCGACCGGCTGATCCGGCAGCAGAAGGAGGACT
Organism: uncultured Ruminococcus sp.; assembly: GCA_902783005.1. GTDB lineage: Bacteria > Bacillota > Clostridia > Oscillospirales > Ruminococcaceae > UBA3855. Next base: position 42,407 of record CACZPI010000010.1, read on the forward strand.
TCCGGATGAACGTCCGCACCAAACGTCCGCCGCTCGACCGCGTCAATGCGGCGCTGTCATTTCTGTATACGATCTATACGAGCCAATACGCATCGGCATTGGAAGGCGTGGGGCTGGACAGCTGTTATGGCTTCTACCATGCACTGCGCCCTGGACGGAGCAGCCTTGCGTGTGATCTGGTCGAGGAAACGCGCTGCATCGCAGAACGTCTGGTGCTGACGCTTATCAATCTGCGCAAATTGCAGGCGGATGATTTTGAAACGCAGGAGAGCGGGGCAGTGTATCTCACAAAAGAAGGACGCAAAAAAGTCCTGACAGCATGGCAGGAAAAGAAACGCACCACGATACAGCACCCCTATCTGAATGAGAAAATCCCATTAGGACTCCTTCCCTATGTGCAGAGCAATCTGCTCGCCAAGTATATCCGTGGTGAAATTGCAGAGTATCCATGTTATTTGTTGAAGTAGGTGATCGAAATGATGGTGCTGGTAAGCTATGATGTATCCACGACAGATGCCAAAGGGAAGACACGGCTTCGCAAGGTTGCAAAGGAATGCCAGAACTACGGGCAGCGTGTCCAGAATTCTGTTTTTGAGATCGACACGGACTATGGAACTTTCCTCAAGATCAAAGACAAACTGCTGAAACTGATCGACGAAAAGCAGGACAGCCTGCGTTTCTACTATCTTGGGAACAACTGGCAGCGCCGTGTGGAGCATTACGGCGCCAAAGAAACGTATGATCCGGAAGGGGTGATCATTATCTGAATCCCCCGCATATCACAATATCACAAGATAGGACGATATGCGTGAAAAGTGCCTGCGAACCGTCAACAATATGTAAAATCCCGGAGGGTTCGCAGAAAAAAACAGCACATTTATGAATAATTTGTGAACAGAACGTTCCTAATTGGTTTGAAATTGTCCCTCTGCGTGGGAAAAGCGGCTCGACAGCACAAGATGTAGGGTCGCGCCCCCCGCGGGCGCGTGAGTTGAAATCGTCACTGGAAGCTGTTCTGAAATCCGGCTATTCGTCGCGCCCCCCGCGGGCGCGTGAGTTGAAATGATGTGTTTCGTCAGATGTTCCCCAGAACTGCCCCGCGGTCGCGCCCCCCGCGGGCGCGTGAGTTGAAATGTCAAGAAATTCCATTTGTTTTTCGCTCATTTTGTCGCGCCCCCCGCGGGCGCGTGAGTTGAAATGACAATGGCGATGCATACGGGCAAACACGAATGAGTCGCGCCCCCCGCGGGCGCGTGAGTTGAAATGTGTATTGGGTGCTGAAAAACCAGGGCGGCATGGGTCGCGCCCCCCGCGGGCGCGTGAGTTGAAATATCAGTCAGAAAGACGCACGGTTCGAGCGTAACTGTCGCGCCCCCCGCGGGCGCGTGAGTTGAAATCTGGATGCGGAAATGTGTTGTGCAATGCAAATGCTGTCGCGCCCCCCGCGGGCGCGTGAGTTGAAATCGGCAGTCCATGACGCACAAAGTCGTGAATTATGTCGCGCCCCCCGCGGGCGCGTGAGTTGAAATTAAGCACATTTCGGTAATATCCATCCATCACACCGTCGCGCCCCCCGCGGGCGCGTGAGTTGAAATTACGGAAATGTTGTCGCGGATCGCGGACGCATTGGTCGCGCCCCCCGCGGGCGCGTGAGTTGAAATGATGTGTTTCGTCAGATGTTCCCCAGAACTGCCCC
>CACZPI010000011.1 GCA_902783005.1 uncultured Ruminococcus sp.
ACCGGGCGGCCTGCGCCGAGCTTGGTGCAGTACGGGCTTGCATTGCCGAGAACAGAGGCGGTGCGCAGGAGCATTTTCAGCTCCTGCTCAGTGAGATCTTCAAAATAGACCGAGAATCCGAAGGCATTCTGTTCCCCCGCACGCAGCGGATGTGCCTGGATCTCCCGGATGCCGCGGCAGGGCAGGGGCGCTTCCTCACAGCCGGGAATATGCAGGTAGAACCGCCGCCCGGCAAGCGTCAGATCCGCCGGAGACAGCGGATGAATGCCGTCGGCATCGCGGCGGGCATCGTAGCTCCATGCGGCATGTTCCCCGTCATGCAGCCGTGTATAGACCTCCATCGAGGTCACGCGGGCGCGGCCGGGCAGGCTGATCGTGCAGCGCGGGGCATATTCCGGCGCATTTCCCAGGAATCTGCCGTCCGTGACACGGATCCGCGAGGCGGTCAGGGCTTCTCCGGCCTCCGGTGCCGCACCGAACAGCCGGCATGCCGGACACAGGCGTTCCCGGTCATGACAGGGCGCATAATCTCCCGCATAGTCCGACGGCGCATGCAGGGAGCGCTCTGAACCTGTGCGGGAATCGGAAATGCGCAGCACGCCGCCCTCCCGGCCGAACCAGACCGGATGCATGCCGCTTTCCGGGAATCCCGCCGCCAGGGCATCCGGCACGCGCACCGCCGGAATGTCCTTGCGCCGCACCAGAATGCAGCCGTCCCCGGCGATGCCCTGCGTCTTGCAGGTGTCCGTGCGCTCGGCGGCATACGCATCGGCAAGAAATTGCCTGCCGTCTCGGATCCAGTGAAACCAGACCGCCTGTCCTGCGGGCGCCGTGAGTGCGGGTGCCGCATAGCAATGCGCGGCATACAGTGTCCAGCCGTCTGCCTGCCGCCGGAGCAGCCCGGGCTGCTTGCTGCCGAGGGATCTGACCGGCACCGGAACGGATTCCACGGCGGGCAGGCAGCTATCGGTCAGGGCTTCATACAGCCGCCGCAGCATGCCCCGCAGACTGCTGCCGGGAATGCGCGGCAGCCCCGCAGCATCGGTGCAGAATGCCGCCGGATCCTCCGGATCGGGAATAAAAAGCGCCGAAACCGGGGTCAGCGTGCAGACGATCTCCCCGGTGAGGGTGCCCCGCTGCATGGGAGCGCGGGGGCAGGGGGCTTCCGGCAGCGGCAGGAAGGCATAGGGATTGAGATAGGTACCCATCAGCGCACCTCCCGGATCCCTGTGAGGCGGTAGGCTGCAAGGTACAGCAGATCGTCCGCATCATAGGCATAATATTGCCGCAGCGTCAGGTATTTGCGCGGATCCTCCCGGAGCTGCATGACCTCCTCGGAATAGTCCTGCGTCGGTTCGGTGATGACCGCTTCCACATAGCCCCCGCGTGCCTGGGAACGCACCGCGCGGTATTCCCGGTCGGCATCAAAAATATGCAGCTCGTCCGGCGCTCCGTCCGGCAAAATCCCCGTCCACGGCTCCAGGATCATCCGGTCGGGGTACAGCCCCAGGATCCAGCCGGATGCCGGGGCTTCATGCAGTTTCCTGAGCATAGCGCACCTCCTCCTGCAATGCTTCTGCCGCCGCAGAAAACGGCGATGTATCGGGAATTTCTCCGCGGAAAACGCCGGAGCCTGCCGCCGCCGCACCGCCAACGGCCAGCAGCCCCGCCGCCAGATCGCGCAGCACCAGCACCAGCAGCCCTGCCGCCCAGGCATATTCCTGCCGGATCGTAATGCGGATGTGCGTCTCACCGCCGTACCAGACGGATTCGGGCTGTACATTCGATGCCGCATCGGTCAGGCGGGAAAAGCGCGTGCGGACGGCCTGCTTCTGAACAGCGCCCGTCAGCGGGCTGTCGTCAAAGACGATCGCGGAGGTGATGCAGCGCTCCCCGTCCGTTCCCCATGCCCTTTCGAGCGCCGGGAGCAATGCCGGACAGAGCGTTTGCAGCATGGCAAAGGCTCTCCCGCGGCAGGCACCGTTCCACATGCTGCCCGGGATCAGCGGCGAAGGGACATGCAGCGCCCCCGTGAGCGTCAGGGGCATTTCCAGCCGGATCGCATCCGGAATGATCTCCGGCAGCGTCAGCGGCTCCCATGCGGGTGCATCGAGGAATTGCAGGTAGCCTTGCGCATCCTTCGGGAAGGAAAATGCCCGGAATCCGGCATTTTCTATGGACACCTGCCCGGTGCCGCGGGTCTTTCTTGCCCCGAAGCGGATCTGTCCGGCATTCAGAAGCGCAAGGAGCTCCTCCATGCAGCGCCGGATCTGCTCCATGTCGGCAAGATCGCCGTCATAGACCGCCGCCTCGCAATGCAGAATGCTCCCTGCGCCCGCCGCAACAGCCGGAATGCAGGCGGATGCCGTGCGCACACCGGCTGCATCGCGCAGAATGCCGCCGCGCTGCACGATCTGCGCATCCGGGAACAGGCAGTCGTCAAAGCACAGCCGGCTCATCTGCCCGCCGTCCTCTGCCTTGCCGAACAGGGCATCGGTCAGCGCTTCACCGAAGCGTTCCCGCGATGCCGCCCGCATGGCGCCCGCGGCGGCGGTGCCGGGCAGCATCGGAATGCCGTCGGAGGTGCGCAGCAGATCCCCCTGTGCCGTCAGGGCAAGGGGCGAGCGCAGCGTGAACGGAATGCGCCAGAACAGGCGCCCTGTCAGATTATGCATGCTCCTCCTCCTCTCGCAGATACGGCGCACAGACCGGAATGGCAGAGACCGTCTGCACCGCGGTAAAGGATGCCCGGTTCAGCCGGTCTGCCGGAATTATCCGGAATTCCCCGAAGCCGTCCGCCGTCATTTCCCCGATCCGGCGCCCGGCGAGCGCTGCCAGGTCAAAGGCGGATGTGAACCGGTACAGAAATACCGTTCCGCCCGCATAGGCACGGAATGCCGGACAGACCGGATGCCGGGGTGCAATATCCGCATAGCGCACCCACCGGCCAAGCTCCTGCGCAATGCGGATCCCCGGCGGGAGCAGCAGCTCCAGATAGAACCGGAACAATTCCGGGCGGCACTGGTACATGGCATTGTCGTCGAGCAGCACCGCCGGACTTCCGAGCCAGACGGCGGCGGTATCGGTCACGCAGGAGGGCATTTCCGGAAGCGGCTGCAAGGCCATCCGGCACAGGCCGAGTCCCGCATGGCGCCCGCGCCCGAGGGAAATCAAGGGATCCTTCCGGAGGGAATCCGCGACAGCTTGCAGCAGCGCGGGATCTCCGCCGATGCGTCCGGTCAGCCGCTGCCCTTCGGAGAGGGTGCGGATCCGGAAGAAATGCGCCGGTCTGCCGGGGGCATCCTGTTCATGCCGGATGAGAATGCCCCGGTGCAGCACCGGCATCCGCAGCTCTGTGAATGCTGCATCCGCCGCCAGCAGGCCGCTGCGCAGAGGAATGACGGACGGATCGTCGGCAGCATTGGTCAGATCCGGCGCGAACAGCTGTCTTTGCGGGGGATCGCCGGAGAATGCCGACCGTTTCGGTGCCGCCAGAAATCCCGGCACCGGCCATGCTGCCATGCCGTCTGCTTCCGGATGGGCAAAGGAACATTGCAGGCCGTCTGCCGCCGCGCCGATCCGCCTGCGCCATGCCCCCCGCAGCATGCTGCCGGGAATTGCCTCGTCTGCGGCCAGCGGAGAGAGCAGATCGAGCGTAAAGACTGCCGCTCCCGCATCTGCCGGGAATGGAGCGGATTCCGGCATGATCCAGGCAATTTCCGCAGGATCGGCCATGCGGCAGGTGACCTTCCCCATGCCGCGGGTGCGCCCGAGCCCCATGCGCCGCAGCAGCGGCAATGCCCTTTGCAGCAGCGGGAGCTGTTCCTCCGGGCAGTCACAGACACCCAGAAAGGTCATGCCCCGCCGCACCGCCCGCACCATCCGGATGCGCGAGGCGGTGCCGTTCTCATCAAATCCGCTGCATACCCGCACGACGGTATCCTTCTCCAGGATCGCCTGCGCTGTGATGCGCCCTTCCTGCAATGCTGCAAGCTGCTGCGGATAGCCGGCAGGATGTGCGTCCTGCACCGTCAGCAGCCCCGGCATGTCCGGGGAGCCGAACAGCGTCTGCACTTCGGACATGTCTGCGGCGCCGAGCATGACAAGCTCCTCGCAGGCTGCCCGCAGAAGTCCGCGCAGACGACTGCCGCGCAGCACGGGAATGCCGAAGCGGTCAAGCGCCGTATCGGCATCCCAGATCTCGCCGCCGTCCGAAACGCACAGCTCACTTTCGGTATGGATCGTCAGATAGCAGCGCATGGCTGTTTCCTCCCTCGCTTATGATTATCGCATGATGAGCCAGAATACCAGTGCCAGCCCTGCCACCACGCCCGCGAATGCCGCAGCCTGCGAGGCGGGGAGCATAGCAAAGAGAAACAGCGCCAGACCGCCGAGCAATGCAAAAATGCCCAGCATGACAAAGGTCAGGATCGTCCGGCGGCGTGTCTCCTTCCGGATGGTGCAGTCGGTGACGACGCCGTCCTCCACGGTGATTCCGACCTCGTCCCCCTCCGCGGCGGTGCTGTTGCTGCGTTCCCGGGAGGTCACGCGCAGCTTTTTGCCGTCCGCTTCGTATTCAAAGACATAGTCTGCCATGGTGTCCCCGGGGATCCGGCGGACGGAAACGACATATGCCGTGTAGGTCTGTGCCATGTAGAATCATTCCCTTTCGTCTGTCTGTGCGGTCAGCACGGCTGCAAGCTCGAGTGCATCGTACCAGACTGCGGATCCCTGTTTGTCAAACAAGGATTCCTCTGCGCTGCCGCCGGTATAGGCCCGGCGCATGGCGGCCGCCTGTGCGGGGGAGAATTGCGGCGCATCCCCCGTCAGGGCTTCAAGCTGTGTCAGAAGCCGTTCCAGGTCATATTTCTTATTGCGCTGCACCGGGGTCGCCACACAGTACGGCCTGCGGTACCATGCAGGATGTGCGGCACGCTGCGCCTGGACATCGGCAGAGCGTGCGCCCGTGCAGACGGCAAAATCCAGCCAGCACCCGCACAGCCCGTCCGGTCTGCGGTGGGCTGCCCCGCGCTGCTTGGCGCTCATGCACAGGCGTTCTGCCGTTTCATACGCTTCGGAAAAGGGATAATGCGCCGTGCAGTAGGCAATGCCCGCGCATGCGCTGATGCGTGCCGCCTCGCCGCCGTCTTGCAGCATGAAGCACCCGGCTGCCCGTTCCAGGAATCGTTTGGTGAAGGGCAGCGCCCACTGTGCCGGCAGCAGGTAGGTGATGTCATCTCCCGCCTGGATCAGCCGGCAGGGGGCTGCCTGCGGGAATTCTGCCTCGGCTGCGGCGCAGATCTGGGCAAAGGCATCCCGCACGGTGATCCGCGCAAAGCATGCGGCCGCTTCCTCATAGGTATGCGCATGGGCATCGAGCATCCGGGCAATGCGTTCGCCCATGCCGTTCCCGTCAATGTGAATGACGGCTGTCCATCCGCCCGCATCCGCGCTGCTCCGGATGCGCAGGCCGTCCTGCGGGGCATGGCGCAGGCGCAGCAGCGTCACAATGTCCGCCGGTTCTCCCTCCGGCGTCAGTCCTGCGACGGCGGCACCGGTAAAGGGATCGGCAGCGCAGACCGGGAATGCCCCCACATCCCGGACGGAGGGGGCAGCGCTTTTGATCCGGCCGAGGCGCACGGCAAGCGCCCGGTGATCGGCGGCAAAATCCGCTGTACACGGCACCCATGCATAGACGAGCTCGAGCGCATGCGTTTCCTCCCGGACAATGCGTGCCATGCCCCGGCTGATGCACCGGCAGGTCTCTTCGCTCCGGAATACCGCCACCGCATTGCCGCCGGCGCGGTCGAGCACGGTGATCCCGCATGCCGCCAGGGCATCCTCTCCGAAAGCAGAGACAGCCGAAGCATCGGCGGATGCTTCGGCGGCTTGCAGCATGGCGCGGAATACAAGCTGCTCCGGCAGCGCTCCCACAGCGCGGATCTCACGCAGCCGGGGCGTCCGGAAGATATAGGACTGGATGCCGCGCAGGTCATACCGGACAAGAACGCTCATTTGGATGCCTTGCCTTTCGCGGTCTTGCCCTTCTGCCGGAAGCGCTCGTACTTGTAGAGCATCTGCCCGCGCAGCTCGCGGATGGCATGCAGGGTGGTGCGGTAGGTATCCTCGTCAGCGAAATGCCCTTCCTCGCGCAGCACCTCGTAGAAGGTGCTGAGGAAGCCGTTTTCATTGTGCAGACGCGCATCCATGAGCACCCGCGATGCGGCGGCATTCCATTCGGGCTGGGACATGCCGTCGGCAAGGAAGTTGGCTGATTTCTCAAGGGTGTCGAAGAACTGTACAAGGAAGCTCTGGTAATGGCTCTTCTTGCTGGAGAAAAGCTCGTCATTGACGTACTTGCCGAGCACCTTCTCACTCATGTATTCACGCAGCACCAGCCATTTGATCGGGTAGCCGCAGGGGGCATCGCCGTCCTCGCCCTCGACGCGCTTGGAATACTGGAAGGATCCGGTCGGGCGGCATCCTGCCTTCACGCTTTCCGCAAGGGTCATGGCTTCCTGATTGCCGGAATTGGAATAGAATCCGATCAGCCCTTCGTCAATGACATTGCGGTAGCTGTGATAGGCCGTCCCCGTCAGGTACATGCACAGCGTCGGATCCTCATTCGCCAGATCGGCCAGATCCACCGTGAAGAAGCGGTGGAAATAGTCCTTCTCCATCCCGAGCACCTTTTCTCTGGAGCCGGGAACGGCTTCGGGCTTGCGGGTGGTGCCGGTGCGGTAGACGGCGATCAGCTCGCGCAGCAGATCAAGTGCGCGGATCCAGGTCATGTACCGCAGCGCCTTGTCCGCATTGGCCTCGTAGGCCTCGGCGGGGGACAGGGATTCGGTATCGCGCAGCTCCTCGCCGTTTTCCCGCATGGCCTCAAGGGAGACATCCCCCTTGCGGATCTCTGTGAAATCCTTGAAGGTCGATTTGTGGATGGCGGCGGCGCGTTCGCCGGGCTTGCGGCCGGCATTGCGGATGCGGCAGGAATCCTCGGCATTGCGCTCATCGTATTCGATGCTGAAGAACGCCTTGAAATGGAAGCGCTCATTGCCGCGGTTGTAGCTGCCGTAGCTGTCGAGCAGCGGGCTTTTCAGGCGGCCGGGGGCATCCTGCCGCAGCACGGTGCGGCGGTAGGTATCCGCGAAGGCATCGACACAATCGGTGATGCTGCTGCGGAAACGGCTTGTGCCGTCCTCCTTTTCATCGAGGAAGCGCTCACGGTACTTGTCGTAGTAGACCGAGCGGGATTCCCGGATGTGCTGCTCGAGGGTGTTGATGAGATTCAGGCGGGCGTCGGGATAGTCCGCGGTGCCGATGGATTCCTGCAAGCGCATGATGTCGCGGTCCATCTTTTCGTCGCGGGCATTGTTGACGCTGCCAAGACCGGGGCGCCGGTTGAAGTAGGCATTGAGAAATTCACCGGAATAGGGCTTGAAGGTGCGCACGGAATCGAAAAAGAGGTCGAACCGCTCCGGTCTGGCCGGATCGAAGGCACCCTGGAGATCCCCCGCCATATGCATGCAGAGCTCGACGGTGTCCGCATCCTCCGCCTGCATGGTGCGGCGCATGAGGGCATTGACGAACCAGTTGCGGTAGAAGGCATTGCCGATCCGGGTACATTCCGCATCGAGCTTTGTCTGAAGCGCCTCCGCGGCCTCCGGGAATGCCCCGGCGCAGCGCTTGTATTCCTGCATCAGGGCGCTGCGGACGGTCTCCCACGGGTAGGCGCCGGCGGTATCGCGGATGATCTCGCTGCGCTGCTGCTGCCGGAGCTGCTCATCGCGCAGGGCAAGCTCCTCCTCGATCGCCTGCTCTGCGGAATACTCCTCCGCCTCCATTTCACGCAGGCCGCGGATGAGGGCATCCTCGGAACGGGAGGTATCGGCAGTATCATGCGGAATGGCGTCGTATTCGAGCTTTTCCTCCTGCATCCGGCCGCCCTGGGGGAGGCGCAGCGGGAAGCATGCCGCATGCGCGGATCGGATCTGCTCTGCAAGTCCCCCTGCAAGGGCTGCGGCGCCGGCGGTGCGCTGACAGTGGTAGAATACCTGGTCGAGCAGGTCAGCTTCGCCGGTTTCGCGCCAGCGGAGCGCATGCTGCTCCATGAGCCGGTGCATGAGAAGTGCGGTAAACGGCAGATGTCCCTCCTGCGATGCCAGATCGCGGAGGGCATTCTGTGCGATGGTGCCGGCAAGCTCCGGAGCCTGCCGGAGAATGCGGTAGCCGATATGCTGCTCTCTGGCACGCGAGAGCATGGCCTGGGTCAGCTCGGTCAGACTGCCGAAATCGCGGCTTGTGACGAATTGTGCGGCGATCCGGTCAAGCATGGCATCCTTCTGGAACTGCTCGAATGCGGCACTGGTTTTCTTCCATTCAGGGATCTTTGTATTCCGGTTTTGTACCATGAACAAGCCTCCTTTATAGGGTACGGCAAAACGTCAAAAAAACCAAATCATACAGCAATCAGAAATTGTTGCCCTCAAGCAGGCCGCGCAGCATTCCGAACAGGGCATCGCTGCCGCCGAATCCGATGGCGGAGGCATCCTGAAGAGCGCGGTCAAGATGCAGCAGATAGGAAAGATCGGAGAGCTTCTGGGTCTTGGCTCCCGGTATAAACTGGGCATACAGCATGGTTCGGAGCGTCACGCCCTCATATTCCTGGGTAATGTGGCGGTAGGCAAGCTGTGTCATGACCGTTGCCGGGGTCATGCCGTAGGTCATATCGGCATAGAGCTCGCGCAGCTCGGTATCACTGTCCGGGCGCAGCGCATCAAAGAGATTCTGCAAGAGCCGCAGATGATCGGCGGCGGTATCCTCGCGGGGAATGAAGACATATTCGAGCCGGTAGGAGAAATGGCGCTGCTTCGGGTCATCGGGATCGGGATGCTTGCCGGAAATGCGGTCAAGCTCCTCAATGAAGCTGCGCAGGTTGGCATTGGTGTCGTGCGTCACGCGGATGTTCTCACGAATGTTGCCGGCACCGTCGCACAGTGCCTCACATCCTCCGGGTGCGGCGGCTTCGGAAGCGGGAGTCTCGGTGGTCAGCATCAGTGTCACCAGCACCTCTTCTCCCTCGGTGACGGCATTGGCCATCGGCACAAGGATGGCATTGATGATGCCGTAGGGGGTGGGATGCGCAAGCAGCGGACTGCTGCCGGTATTCTCAAAAAATTTCGCCTCCAGCCTGTCGTGGCTGTTGGTGGAGATGGCACTGATAAATTGTTTCATGATGACAGATCCTTTCCGGCGTGACCGCCTTTTGTAGTTTCATTATACCATGCACCGGGGCGCATTGTCAATCCCGGCTGTTTACGATACTTAATGGATGCAGGGCAATCAAGGTTCAAAAAAGTGCAAAGCGGATTTCGCATCCCTGAGAAAAGGATCTTCCCCCGGGTCGCGGGGGAAGATTTTGGCTTATTCTGCTTCGGAAAACTGATCCTTGCCGACGCCGCACACAGGACATTCAAAATCCTCCGGCAGATCCTCGAACTTCGTGCCCGGCTCGATGCCGTACTCCGGAGCGCCCAGCTCCTCGTCGTACTCCCAGCCGCAGATCTCGCATACATATTTCATTCCTCTTCACCTCCTCTGTTCTGATAATCCTGATTACAGGAGCAGCCTTTCTGCCTCGGCTGCAAATCCTGCAAGCTGATCCTTGTATTCCAGCAGGATCGCATAGATCTCATGCTGTCCGGCCTTGTGTGCCGCATCGAGCAGCGGGTCAATGCTCTGGATGCTGACCGCCTGCAGCTTCACAAGCTGAAAGACACCCGATACATCGCCGTGCTCTGTCATCTGACTGATCGCGAGCTTGGCGATCCGCCGCAGATAGCTCTGGTAATACGGCTCCTCCGGGAATGCAGCCGCCAGCCTTGCGCCGAGGGACTGCTTGTATTCGGTTTTCCGGATGGCACGGAAAAGCTGTAGGATCGTGTGCGCATCCGTTTCATGCAGGAGTGCCAGCAGGCGGCGTTCATCCGCCTTGTCCTCCCAGTTGACGCCGAGCGCCGGTACCTCGCCCCACCGTGTGGCGAAGGTCACGCCGCCCTGAATCGCACGGGCGCCGATCGCCGTGACAGAGGCCGGGATCCGGATGGCCTGCAGCCGGCTGCATGCATAGAATGCATGATCTCCGATCACCTCCAGCCCCTCCGGGAGCTGTACCTGCCGGATGTCGGTTCCCAGAAAACAGCGCTCGCCCAGCTCTCTGCATCCGCCGGGAATGACCAGGGAATCCATGTGCATTCCCTCGAAGACAGACGGTGCAACACAGCGCACACCTGCCGGAAGCCGCATGGGGGCGGGGTTGCTCGGATCATCCCATTTCTCCCGGCCCGCGGCACAGAGCACGCCCTCTCCGACGATCACGAAGTCGGATTCGCACAGGCGGTTTTGCAGCCAGGGGGTATTGGCGAATGCATTGGCACCGATGCGCCGGACATGCCGTCCGATGCGGAGCTCTGTCAGGGAAATGCAGTCCGCGAAGGCGCGTTCTCCGATCTCCTGCACGCTTTCCGGCAGCCGGACTGTCTTCAGTCGGTGACAGCCGTAAAATGCCTGCGTGCCGATCACCGCAACGCCGCGGGGGACATGGTATTCCCGTTCGTCATAGCTCTGGCGGTAGCTGCGCAGCTCGCGGTCAACGATGTGTGCGCCCATCAAAGCCCCTCAATGATGCCGGCAAGCTCCTCTTGAATGCTTTCGGCGCTGCGAAGCGCTCCGTCCGCGCAGCAGTTGAGGATCGTCCACGATGCATACGGATCGTGTCCGGCTGCATACATTGCCGCTTCACGGCAGCGCATCAGATAGGCGGGATCTGCCTCATGCTTGTCCTTCTTGGATTCGTCGCCCCGGTAGCGCTCGGTCAGGAGCCGCTGGGAAATTTCCACCGGGACATCGAGGAAGATCACGGCATCCGGCGCCGGAATGCCGAGCTTGTTGTATTCGTAATCGTACAGCCATGCGCAGTATTCGTCCCAGAGCTCCCGCGGGAGCTTGGTCATCTGGTAGATGGCATTCGAGGTGGTGTACCGCGCCGAAATAATGCGCTTGCCGTCGGTGTAGTCCACGATCCAGTCCTTGCGGAAGCTGATATAGCGGTCGGCCGCATAGAAGGTGCTTGCGGAATAGGCCGAATGCACCGCATCCCCGTCGGGAATGCGCTCTGCGAGGTATTCGGTGATGATCTCCCCGGCGGGGGTGTCGTAATTGGGGAAGGTCAGGAAGCGGCTGCCGGGGAAGCGCTCCTCAAGCATGGCAAGCTGCGTGGATTTGCCGCAGCCGTCGAGACCTTCGATGATGATGAGTTTACCCTGCATCCTGCACCTCATTCCAGCTCGGAGGCCGTGAAGCCGCCTTCTGTCAGCAGCGCGAGCAGATCGCGGAAATCGCGCAGATTGCGTGCATCGGCACGGAATCCCGTGGCATTGTCAAAGCGCACGACGACCGACTTGCCGTAGCAGTAGAATTCAAAATACGGCGGCTGTGCGGCAGACTTGCATTCCGCAACGCATCTGTCGGCGCTGTCGGGGTAATTGCGGGCAAAATTGCGGGCACATTCCTGAAAGACGACGGTGGTGCCGTCCTTGAAGCGGATGCCGGTCGCATCCATCGCCTCAATCTCTTCATAGCTGTAGGTATCGGTCAGATGATAGGGCATAAGCTGTGCCATTGGTGTACCTCCTGGAGTGAATTATGCTTGGTTGTTGACGGATCTGTATTCCGGCTCCACGTCGAGCCGGCCTTCCTCGACCAGCTTCCAGAGCTGCTCGCCGGGCATGGGCTTGCTGAACAGATAGCCCTGCGCACGGCTGCAGCCGATGGATTTGAGAAAATCAAACTGCTCCTGCGTTTCCACGCCCTCGGTCAGAGAGAGCATATGGAGCTGCTCGGTCAGACTGACGATATTTTCAAGGATCGGCTGGGTCTTTTCGTTCTGCCCGAAGCCGGAGAGGAATTTCATGTCGATCTTGAGAACGTCGAACTGGTAGTCCTTCAGGACATTCAGCGACGAATAGCCCGATCCGAAATCGTCGAGCCATATGCTGTAGCCGTTGCGCCGCAGCGCCTTCATGGCACTCGGCAGGAAATCCTGCTGGTCGGTGAGCGCGGATTCCGTGATCTCGACCTCCAGGAATTTCCGGGGAACGCGGTACTTGTCCGCCAGTGCGCACAGGTTGCCGACAATGTCGCACAGCTCGAAATCAAGCCGCGAGAAATTCAGCGAGACCGGCACGAACGGCCGTCCTGCATCGGCTGCATTGCGGTAATCGCGGCAGACCTGTTCGATGATGCAGCGGTCGAGCTTGTAGATCTGCCGGTATTCCTCGAGAACGCCGATGAAGGCGCTCGGCGGCAGAAGGCCGTATTCCGGATCCTGCCAGCGTGCCAGCGCTTCGAGGCCGCAGATGCAGCCGGAGGCAGTGGAGACAATGGGCTGGTAATAGACCTGAATATAGCCGTTTTCAATGGCGTGGTCGATGTTGTTGACGATGTACTGCTTCATCATGAAGCGCTGCTCCAGCTCATGGTCGTACATCCGGAAGGTCAGATCGTAATGCTTCTTGATGGAATTGCAGGCGAAGCGGGCGCGGTCACAGGCAAGGGAGGTGTCCTTTTCGTGGCCGTCGGGCTTGTAGGCGCCGCATTTGAGGGTGAGCTGCACCTCGCCCTGGAGGTCGCGCAGCTTTTCGGAGAGGGAGCTGATGCGCTCCATGCTGCCCTCCTGCTTGGTGAGGACGACGAAATGATCGTCGGAAAAGCGCGATACCAGCGAGCCGGCGAATGCCTCCTCGATGTGATGCGCCATGTGGATGAGGAGCTGATTGCCCTCGTGGAAGCCGTATTTTTCGTTGTAGCTCTTGAAATTTTCAATGTCAAAGAAGAGGAATACCGTATTGGCCACATCGGTCGTGACGTAATTCATGACCTTTTCCGCTTCGGTGCGGAACCAGAACATATTGTGAATGCCGGTCAGCTCGTCAATGACGGAAATGCGGCGCAGATGGGCATTGATCTCTTCAAGGTTCTCGTCCTTGAGCGCCTGCGAGCGGGTCTTGCGGTAATTGCTGATGCAGAAGAGCAGCGTGGAGAGCCACATGGTAAAGCCGTTGATGACCGAGCTTTCCGTCAGTCCCGGCTCGCCGGTATTCGGCGCAGGCAGGGGATCAAGACGGTAATACAGGATCGCATAGGAGGCGGTCAGGATGCAGAAGCCCACGACCGGCCGCCATGTCAGCAGGCAGACCACGAACAGCACCATCGTCAGGAAGGCAAGCACCTGCTCGCCCGCCGCATAGCTGCCGGTGGCAATGATGATGCCGAAGTCGATGCACACGACAGAGAAGGTATACAGAACGCCGAGACTCTGCCACCGCACATCCTGCCTGCCGGTGAAGAGCATCACGGAGAATGCGATCAGCAGAAAGCCTGCCGCCAGCAGGAGGATCCGGTTTTGCAGCGCCGTGCCCTCACCGCCTGCCCGTACCAGGCAGCGGATCTCATAAATGCAGACGGAGCCGGCAAGCCCGAGCGTGAGGATCGAGAGCCATTTGACCCAGTATTTCTGATACAGGAACCGCAGCGCGTACAGCAGCATCAGAATGCCGGATGCCAGGAGGATGAAATAATTGGTGAAGTATTTGTCCACCACATGCCAGAAGGCCTCCCCGGTGATCGGTGTGAGAATGACCTTGGTGCTCATGTAGTAGATCATGTAGAGCTCCAGGACAATGACCACGACGGACATATAGATCGAAGCCCGCATGTTGGCCGCATAGAAATAGTCCCGGACATACTTGCTCTGGCGTTCCAGACCAAGCCATTCCCTGAGCTTTTCCTTCATGTTGGTTCTCCCCTCTTTCTGCACGCAAAATGGTAAAGGAATCTACCCCTATTATAGCAGAAGTGAGAGGAAATGTCAATCATTGTGGAGAAACGTTGTGTCAACTAACCAAATGTTCCGGGACGGATTGGCGATAATGACGATAGACAGAATATCACCGCAGCAGATTCCAGACCGAGAGGATGCCGTAGATGACGGGCTGGTGGACGACGTAGATCTCCAGTGCATGGCGCCCGATGAAATTCAGCGGGGGAATGCCCTTCCAGGTCACGGCGAGAATGCGCTGTCCGCAGATCCGGTGCAGGAAGAAGCCGGAGAGGAACAGGAAAATCCACGGGAGCAGGGGAAAATAATCGGTGGTGTAGAATCCCGGATGCGGGAAGCCGAAATAGGCGGTCAGGTGGTTGTGGTAGAGGGCATCGGGGAGGGCGGCCAGGGGATGGAAGAAGATGCCGACGGATCCCTGCGGGACAAGCCTTGTCAGGGCAAAGAGGGCAAAGCAGACGGGCAGCCCGATCCACCCGGGAATGCGCAGCAGCAGGGGCTTTGCGGCGCCTGCCAGGAGCATGCACGAGCCAATGCAGGTGAGGACGCCGAAGACGATCAGATCCTCCCGCATGAACAGGAGCGTTACGAGGGTAACGGCCAGCCCGAGGGCGAAGACGACGGCGCCGCGGCGGAGGGTATGCCGTCCCATGGCGGCGCAGAAGCCGGACAATCCGATGAAGGTGCAGCAGATGGCCTGCTGCCAGATGAAGGCGCCTGTCCCGAGGTACCAGGGGGCATGGACGCCGAAGATGTAGACGAGATCCCACATGGCGTGGAAGAGCACCATATTGATGACGGTCAGCCCGCGCAGGGCATCGAGGAGGGCGCAGCGGGGGCGCACACCGGGGGTATCGGACATGCGATCAGCTCCTTTGTGATGATACCTTATTATTATACAGGGAATTTGCGGCGGTGTCAATGCGGATGAAAATTTTGAAAATTATTTTGAAAAAATGCTTGACAAAACATCTTGCATGTGCTATAATGATATAGTCGCAGATAGGGGTATAGCTCAGCTGGTAGAGCAGCGGTCTCCAAAACCGCGTGTCCCGAGTTCGATCCTTGGTGCCCCTGTTAAAATAAACTCTCTACAGGATGCTGTAGAGAGTTTTTTATTTTTTGCTTTTATTTGTATAAGATTTAAGGAATCACCGGTTAATCAGGTGAGCAAGATGCGGAGTCAGTTTTTCAGACCGTCCTGATCACATTTGTGACTTCTGTAATGACCTCACGCAGTTTTTTGCCGTCGTCCATCCTGTAATCCAGGATGTCCTCGACATCATCGCTTTCAAGCTCCGTATCCGGACGAAATGCCTTTGCGATGTTGATATGCCCCTCAGGACGAATGATCGTGTAGAGCTGTCCGTGGTATTCAAATTCAATCTCAGCACCGCAGTGGATTGACCATTTGAAATCACTGATGGATGTGAAACGGTCTTCATCCTTGCATTTACTGGAATCAATGGGTGATTGCATAAAACTTTTTCCTCCCCCGGCACTACCGCCGCCTTTGGAAGCATATCCGGTTTTTGTAATTATATCATGCTTTGGGGGCAGTGTCAAGAAACCATGTGTATGCCTGGTGTTTTCCTTCGGGACAAGATTATTCAGACTGTTTCAAGCATTGTCCTCTATACTGAAAACAGGCGGAAGCCTGTAAAGCAATTGCAGAACGAAACAGGAGGCGGTCAACATGAAGAGTATCATTCTGTACGGCAGCGGGGACGAATGGATCGTTCCAATGCTGCGGGAGGCCGGAGAATTCCGGCTGAGGATCACGGACAAGCCGGATTTTGCATCCGCAGCCGATGCGGTGTTGATCTCACAGCAGTTTGCAGGGGCGGGGCTGGAATATGCGTTTGACCAGGCGCAGCAGTACCGGCTCCCGGCGGCAGCGGTATGCTTTGACAATACGCTGCAAAATCAGAATTATCTGACCGGGCTTGGCGCGGAGGATGTCCTTGCCCCGCCGATGACGGGCAAAATCGCGGCGCATCGCGTCCGGGCGCTGACAGACAGGCCGGTGCATTCGGATGCGCAGATGAATTTCGCGGCATTTGACCGGATCATGGAATCCAACCAGGGACAGGGTGCATTCATTGTGGCAGAGCACGATTTCATGAATATCTACCGCTTTGTGTCACGGCTGCTCGAGCGCCTTGACCAGCGGGCGCAGCTCATTCTGTTCCGATTCTCGTCGGAGGACGGGAATGTGCTGGATTCCGAGCCGCTTCTGCATTTCATGAAGGTCGTGCAGACCAGCCTGCGCCGGGGAGATATTACCTCGGTCTGCGGCGATCAGGTGCTTGTGATCCTGACGGGCGCGGATGAAGCGGGCGCACAGACGGTCATTGCCCGCGTGGTCGGCACCTTCAATGCGCATTACAATATGGACGAATCCTGCGAGGTCACCTGGGAAACCCGGGAGATCAGCCGCGCCTCGGGATTCCGCGCCGGAAATTGACGGCATTCCCTCCGGGTTAGCTGACAAAAAAGCTCCTCCTGTTCCGGACAGGAGGAGCTTTTTTTGAAAAGGCCTTTTATTTTTGCGGAAAACGTGGTATAATAGAAATGTCACGCATTGCGCTTCTTGTGGATGGATTCCTCGGAGATCTTGATGAGGTTGAGCAGCGAGGAGGAATACTCCGGATAGGTCTGGCCGAGGATGGCAGTCGTCAGGTACAGGACATCCGAATCCTGCACGCAGTCATTCTCACCGATCGGAATGCCGGAGGAAGCGGCCTTGATATTGGCCTCGTTCATCGACACGATCGCGCTGGCATCGTCATTGGCCACGACCTTCGGAACGGAAAAGAGCTTCTGGTCATTGTGGGGGTTGGCATTGTAGACGATGCGGAAGAGCTTGTAGACATTCAGCATCAGATAGGAGGAGATCTCCTTGATGAGCGTGATGGAATTGGCCTTCTGCGCGAGGGAGAAGAGCAGAGAGATCGAATTGTTGATGATCTTGCGGTTGAAGGCCACGACCTCGGGGCTGGGCATGGAATTGTTGCCGTCGTCGTCGGGAATGTCCTCGATGGAGATGGTGCGTCCCTCCGGTTCGGGTGTCCGGCCGAGGAGATAGTCGCACGATACATTATAATAATCTGCGATCTTTACGAGGAAATCCAGTCCGCATTCACGGATGCCCTTCTCATAGTGGGACAGCAGCGCCTGCGAAATGCCCAGGTCTGCGGCAGCCTGCTTCTGGCTGATCTGACGCTCCTTTCGCTGAAGCGCGATAATTCTTGGAAAATCGGAATTCATGACTTGTCCGGCTCCTTTCTGTCATGATGATTCTTGCATTGCTGAGAGATTGCTTATCTATTATTATAATACAAATTATACTAATTGTAAAGATGCGAGAATGTGGAAATCCAAGCCGGATTTCGTAAACTTTTTATGCATAATAACTAAATGTAAAAAATCACAGGAGGAACTATCATGGTTGGGTATCATCTGAGTTTATTCCGTCACGGAAGAACGAAGGCAAATGACGAGGGCATCTACATCGGCAGCACGGATTATCCGCTGACAGATCTGGGCGCGGCAGAGCTGGCGTCGAAGCTCGACCAGTACGAATATCCCAGAGTACAGCGTGTATACACCAGCCCGCTGACCCGCTGCACGGAAACGGCGGAGATCCTGTTCCCGGAGCATGAGCTGTATGCGGTCGATGAGCTGCGGGAGCTGAATTTCGGACTGTTCGAGGGCAAGCGTGCGGTCGATCTGGTCGGACGCGAGGATTACCGTACATGGCTCAAGGGCGGTGCGCCGGATGTGCGTCCGCCGGAGGGCGAGAGCGCCGAGGAGCTGTGCATCCGGTCGTACAAGGTGCTCACACGCATCCTGATGGATATGATGGAGAATGACTTTGCGCATTGTGCGGCCGTGACCCATGCAGGCGTCATCAGCAATATGCTTGCCTGCTTCGGCGTCCCGAAGATCCCTGCCAGTGAGCTGCGCTGCGAACCGGGCGAGGGCTTTGAGATCCTCTTTACCGCCCAGATGTGGCAGCGGTCACAGGCCTTTGAGATCCTCGGCATCGTGCCGTACAAGAAATAATGCAGCAGGGTGCTGCATCCCAGGCTGTCGAAAAAGTGTCTGTGACACTTTTTCGGGGGGTGTGGGGGCGCAGCCCCCACACCGAAAAACCCCCTCCCCGCGTGCGGGGAGGGGGCAGGGGGAGGGGCGGATCAGCAGTACATCCTCCCCAAAACAGACTTTATTGACAAGCTGTAATGCAGCAGGGTGCTGCATCCAGACTGTCGAAAAAGTGTCTCTGACACTTTTTCAGGGGGTGCGGGGGCGCAGCCCCCGCACCTAAAACCCCCTCCCCGCGTGCG
>CACZPI010000012.1 GCA_902783005.1 uncultured Ruminococcus sp.
ATCGCTGCCGCACCGGTAAATTGCAGACATTCGATCATGGCCATGCGGTCAAGCTGTCTGTCCGTCATGCCCATGCATTGCAGGGAGGCCAGCTCACCGCGGCGGTTTGCAATGCCTGTAGAAATAATGTTCAGCAGATTGATGAGTGCCGCAAGTGCAATGAGCACATTCAGAATCAGCACACCCGCCCGAACGGCTGCCATGACATTGCTTAATACCCATTTTGTTTCGTAGTTATCACCTGATATGCGCACAGTATCAGTATGCTGATTGATCCAGTCGATAATCTTCTTGTAGTCATTGGCATTGTAGTTGTTCTCCTGAATATAGGAAAATGAACTGCTTGCCACTGCCATTTCTCCGAACCATTCATTCTGTACCGACCGGTAGGTCTCTATTGCGCCTATCATAACGGCTCCGCTTGTTATCAGATTATCATTCTCAGATTTCAAAGTACCGAGTACGGTTATCTCATGTTCGACCTCCTCGGTATCCGCCTGCATCCTGTATTCCATGATACTCATATCAGGATGCAGCTTGTCCGCAGAGAGCGTCATGTGCTGTGAAACAACAGTGGTTTCTCCAACGCCGACTTTTTCTGAAAATTCACCGTACTCCGTGCTCCTGCTGTTGAGGATGTATCCGCCTGTGGAGACAAGCTCCTCGTAGCTGATCGTGCTGTCCTTTGAGAAACGATGCTCGAACTCTTCCTTGTTCAGATATTCTACATAATAAGAATGCTGATTGTCGGGAATTCTGATGCTCTCAGTGACAGAAAACCCGATGTCTCTGAACAAACCGCTTTCTGAGATCTCTCTTATGCCGTCTTCATAAGTGATTCCTGCGTAGGGATTGTCAACAAGATCAGCATAAAAATCGGCACCGTCCATTTCCATATTCATAAAGGTGACAGCGCTCTTCTCTACTGTCTCCGTAAGGGATGAGAACAAAGCAAAAAGTGTGATGGAAACAGTCAGCGTCAGAACGGTGATGACAAAGCGTTTTTTCTGACGCCTTGCATTCCGGGAAGCGATACTGCCCGAAATGCCGAACAGCAAACCGGAAAGCGTGTGCTTTCTGACCTTTTCTACCTTGTCCGCGCGGGTCATGATTGCTTCCATGGGCATTTTTTTGATGATGCGCATTCCGACGCCGTAAGCGGAGAGGAATACCCACACAATGCCGACTGCTGCTGCAACAAGCAGCATTTTCGGATCAACGGAGAACGGCAGAGAGAGCTTTGCATTGGTCATTCCCTGAAACAGCTCGGAAAGACCAGAAGCCAGCAGTACATTGTACATCACATAGGAAAGGACGATTCCTGCAAGCAGTCCGAACGGCACGCCGACTATACACAGCCGCAGTCCTTCATAGGTGATGATGCGGACGATCTGCTCCGGCGTTGCACCGATGGACTGCAACACGCCGTAATGCCGCTCACGCTCCTTTGACGAAACCTCAAACGCCGTGTCAATAATCAGACGCAGTGCAAATGCAACCAGTATCGCAAAAACAAAGAAGATACAGAAGATCCGCAGCCTGAACAGATGTGCGCCGTCATAGACGCCATCCATCATCATGAGATTGTCGTTCCATTCATAGGCACCGTGCAAGCTGTTGTATTTGCTTTTTTCGTATTGCTGCGATGCACCGATCTGCCTTGCGGCGTTTTGCAGCCAGCGTTCACGGTCGCCGATGTCGCTGCCGAACAAAACAGCCGCCGTAACCGTACCGTCCTGTGCGGGACTCAGCTTCACGGAACACACTTCCCCGAAATCCGCCATTGCTTCGCCCTGCTCTGCGGTCAGCTCGCTGAACAGCAGATGATAGGGGGCACTCCTGTAAAAGGTATTCTCAAGGCAGTTCATGGAGACGCTGTAAAGCACAAAAATCATGGTGATGACTGCAACCGCTGCTGCAATGCTGATGACCGTAAAGGCAGACTGCCGCTTCTGCGCCTTGATATAGCGGGATGCAAGCAGGTTTTCATATCTCATTGCTGTCAGCCTCCTTCGGAGAACCGTTCGTCTCATCGGAAATGATTTTCCCGTCGCTCAGCACGATGATGCGGTCACACTGTTCAGCGATATTCTCGTCATGTGTGATAATGATGATGGTCTGCTTCAGCTCGCGATTAGAACGCCGGAACAGCGCCATGATCTCGGCACTGTTCTTACTGTCAAGATTTCCGGTCGGCTCGTCTGCAAGGATCACCTGCGGAGAAGTGAAAAGCGCTCTTCCGATGGACACTCTCTGCTGCTGACCGCCGGACATCTGCGACGGCAGATGATCCCGGCGCTCTTTCAGTCCGAGCATATCGAGGATCTTTTCGAGATGCTCCTTGTCCGGCTTCCTGCCGTCCATCCGGATCGGAAGCGTAATGTTTTCTTCGGCATTCAGAACAGGGATCAGGTTATAGAACTGATAGATCAGTCCCACCTGCCGTCTGCGGAAGATCGCAAGCTCCCGGTTATTCTGCTGAAAGACATCCTGCCCGTCCAGAAGGATCCTGCCGGAGGTCGGCCGGTCAACTGCACCGATCATATGCAGCAATGTGGATTTGCCCGAACCGCTTGCACCGACAATGGCTACCATCTGGCCTTTCGGCACGCCGAAGGAAACATCGTCCACGGCTCTGACTTCATTCTCTCCTTTTCCGTAAACCTTGCAAAGGTTCTCCACTTTTAATAATTCCATAAGGCGTACCTCCTATCCTTTTGTTTTAGTATAGCATACCTATCTTACAATTTCTTTATTTGAATCTTACAGTTTTGTCATCTTTGATTTTTATAGAGTACTGCCCGCTGAAAGATGAGCCTTCGTAACCGCGCAGATTACGAAGGCTCATCTTCAAAAATCAGGATTTTCCTTATCTGTGCCTGTCATTATGGCTCAGGACAATCCTTTCAGTATGATTGACCTTTCCTCCGAATTATGCTATAATTATTACAATAAACACATTCATTCGGGAGGTGCGCCATGAAAAAGATACTGACCGCCGAGGACGATAAGGAGATCAACCGCCTGATCTGCGAATATCTGTCCTCACAGGACTATGAAACGCTGTCAGCTTTGAACGGACTTGATGCTGTTCGTATTGTTCGTGAGCAGAGTGACTTGTCGCTCCTGATCCTCGACCTGATGCTGCCGTTTCAGAGCGGTGATATGGTCTTGCAGAAGATACGGGAATTCTCCGATATTCCCGTGATCGTGGCGTCGGCAAAAAGTGAGACACGCTCAAAGATAGACCTGATAAGAATGGGCGCTGACGATTACATCACAAAGCCCTTTGACCTGGACGAACTGCTTGTCCGCGTGGAAGCTGTTCTGCGGCGGTATGAGGGAAATGCCCATAAAAATACCGAACCGAAGATATTGACCTACAAAAACCTGACACTTGACCTGACATCGGGAACTGCGGCAGTCAGCGGCAATACGCTCACCCTTACAAGCAAGGAGTATGCGATCCTTGCGCTGATGCTGGATTATCCCGCAAAGCTGTGGTCAAAAGCCAATCTCTTTGAAAGCGTGTGGGGAGAGAACTATCTCACCGACGATAACACGGTAAAAGTCCACATGAGCAATATCCGTCAGAAACTCAAAAAGCTCGATCCTGATAACGAGTATATCGAAACAGTCTGGGGAATGGGCTATCGGCTTGTAATTTAACGGTTTCTTTACCATTCGCTTAACCTTTTCTTTACCTTCGGCTGTTAGAATGGTAGTAACGAAAACGAAAGGGGGCGGCGCTATGGGAAATAGCGTGATCGCTATGAGAGGACTCTGCAAGTCCTACAAAAAGCAGGAAGTCCTGCACAATTTCAGTCTGACGGTGGAGCGCGGACATATCTGCGGACTGATCGGTCCGAACGGTGCAGGCAAGACCACGATCATGAAGATACTGGCAGGATTCTTCTTTCCGACAAAAGGCGAACTGGAGCTGTTCGGCAGTTCTGAGGATCTGGACGATTCCCGTGCAAGAATGAGCTTTATGATCGA
>CACZPI010000013.1 GCA_902783005.1 uncultured Ruminococcus sp.
TGCATCACGCCCGATTTCCGTAACACTCTCCGGGATCGTGACGGATTCCAGAGCCGCGCAGTAGGAAAATGCAGAATCCCCGATGCTCGTCACACTGTCCGGGATGGTGACGGATGTCAGAGCCGTGCAGTAGGAAAATGCAGAATCCCCGATGCTCGTCACGCTGTCCGGGATGGTGACGGATTCCAGCGTTTCACAGCCGTGAAATGCAGAATCCCAGATGCCTGTCACTGTCTTCCCACCTATCTCCGCGGGGATCTCTACGGTCTTGTCCGTACCTTTATACCCCGCGATCTCTACAACAGAGCGGTCTTCAATAAAATGGTATTCAAAATCCCCCGAAATCTCTGCACCCGCGATGATCGCCGTCTCCGGCAGCGTCCCCGGCAGCACCGGTACGGTCATCGTACACATGCATGCCGCGGCCAGCAGGGCAATGCATCTATGCTGTCTTTTCTTCATTCGTATTTCCTCCTTTTCCACTTTGACACAAAGAATTGTGGACAGTTTCTATTGTACCTGAAAAATGAACCCCATGCAAGCATTTCTATGCGTTTTTGGCAATCCATACAAAATCCGCAGCGGGTTTTGTATACCTTATGAAGCCCTCTGCGGGGAGCCGGTCTTTTTTCCGCATTCTCGCAAAAACCCCTTGCATTTTTCCACGGTATCGTGTATAATAGATGTATGTATGCAAACAGAAACCCGGCAAGGAGTGCGTGATGAAGATTTAGAGTGATGCTGTAAACACAGACAGATCCGTAAAACGCCAATCAATAAGGAGAACACTATGATTATTCTGGACGAACTGAAAGTAGAAATGACGGGCTACCGCAAGAATGTGGAGGAGCTCGGTGAGGTGCTGGCCATCAAAAGCGCACGCGAGGAGGTCGCAAAATTGCAGGAGGAGGCCGCTGCACCCGGCTTCTGGGATGACCTTGAAAATTCCCAGAAGGTGCTCCAGCGCACCAAGCAGCTTGAAAACAAGATCGCAGGCTTTGAGAAGATGGAATCCCGCCTCGAGGACATCATCACCATGATCGAGCTGTGCATGGAGGAGGAGGATCCGGATATGGAAGCCGAGATCGTCTCCGACATTGAAAAATTCAAGGCCGATCTGGAGGCCAAGAACCTTGACACCCTGCTCTCCGGCGAGTATGACAAGGGCAATGCCATTGTCACCATTCATTCCGGCGAGGGCGGCACGGAGGCCATGGACTGGGCACTCATGCTCTACCGCATGTACAACCGCTGGGCAGAGCGCAAGGGCTACAAGGTCGAGCTGATGGATCTGCTCGACGGCGAAGAAGCCGGCATCAAGAGCGCGACCATTTCCATCAGCGGCGAGAATGCCTACGGCTACCTGAAATCCGAAAACGGCGTGCATCGTCTGGTGCGCATTTCCCCGTTCGATGCCTCCGGCAGACGGCAGACGTCGTTTGCGGCGGTGGAGGTCATGCCGGAGCTTGACGACAATCTGAATGTCGAGATCCGTGACGAGGATATTGAAATGGAGGTATACCGTTCCTCCGGCGCCG
This sequence comes from uncultured Ruminococcus sp., assembly GCA_902783005.1. Lineage (GTDB taxonomy): Bacteria > Bacillota > Clostridia > Oscillospirales > Ruminococcaceae > UBA3855. The sequence continues at coordinate 1,539 of CACZPI010000013.1, forward strand.
GCGGTCAGAAGGTCAACAAGACCAGCTCCGCGGTGCGTCTGCGCCACAAGCCCACGGGCATCGTGGTTTCCTGCCAGACCCAGCGCAGCCAGTACCAGAACAAGGATTACGCCATGAAAATGCTGATCTCGCAGCTTGCCAAGATCAAGGAGCAGGAGCATCTCGACAAGATCTCCGACATCAAGGGCGTACAGAAGCACATCGGCTTTGGTGCGCAGATCCGTTCCTACGTCTTCATGCCCTACACCCTTGTCAAGGACACCCGCACAGGCTATGAAAACGGCAATATCACCGCAGTTATGGACGGCGACATTGACGGCTTCATTCATGCGTATCTCAAATCCCTGAGCCACGGTACTTTGAATCAGTAAGTGCGTGCCCCCTCTCTGATAACAGAGAGGGGGCATCAGACTGTCGAAAAAGTGTCTGTGACACTTTTTCAGGGGGTGTGGGGGCGAAGCCCCCACAAGAAAAACCCCCTCCCCGCGTGCGGGGAGGGGGCAGGGGGAGGGGCGGATTCATAGTACGCCCTCCCCAAAACAGACTTTTTTGACAAGCTCGTGCCCCCTCTCTGATAACAGAGAGGGGGCATTTTTTCAGATGGATTCGCAATCTCCGGGTGCAGGGCTTCCCAGCCCTGCCGAGGGAGGTTCAGGAGGGGCGAGGAGCCCCTCCTGAGTCGGCGCAGCCGACTCAATGCCCAGTACGCGCTCGGCATTCTCCGCAAAGATCATCCGTTCCTGCGCTTCGGTCAGACCGAGGCGCTTGATTTTGGCAATGGTGGTGTCGGTCGCATCCCACGGGCAATCGCTGCCAAGCAAAATCTTGTCCGCGCCGTGCCGCTCAATGATGCGCAAAAGCTGCTCCTCGTCCACATACCGCCCGGTCAGCGCCGTGTCCATGTAGAGATTCCCGAAGCGTCCGGCCAGCGTCGTTTCCACCTCGTCCCACATGGCATTGCCGCCCAGATGTGCCAGGATCATCGTGGTTTCCGGGCATTTCTCCAGGATCCTTGCCGCCATTGCGGGGGTGCAGTGAATGTCATCCGGACAGATGGGGTCGAGTCCCGCATGGAAAATGACCGGCAATCTCAGCTCCCCGCATTTGCGGTAGATCGGGAGCATCCGCGCTTCATCCGCATAGAACCCCTGGTAATCCGGATGGAGCTTGATACCGTACAGCCCGAGCGCCTTGATCCGTTCAAGCTCTGCAAGCGCATCCTCTCCGTCGGGATGCACGCTGCCGAAAGGGAAGATGCATTCCGATTTCACCGATGCCGCCCAGTTGTTGCAGACCAGATGCTGGGAGGGCTTGGTCGCGATGGACAGCAGCACCATGCCGTCTACGCCCCATTCCCGCATCCGTGCCTGCGTTGCAGCAAGGGTGCCGTTGGTGGCCGGTGCAACGCCCGCGGTCTTTTGCAGCGTGTCAATGGTGCGCACAGCGATCTTGTCCGCAAAGGCATGCACATGGAAGTCAATATAATTCATGGATCCCACTCCTGTCTGATTATCGTTATAATATACACCAAAATTCCTCCCCTGTCACACAGGGGAGGAATTTTATCAGGGAAACAAAGCAAACTATAAGGATTTCGATTAGTTGATGATGGTCTTCTCGGTTTCCTTGTCGAACAGGTGGATCTTGTTCGGGTCGATGGCCACCTTGATCTGATCGTTCGGACGAGCGGTAGATCTCGGGGAAACACGAGCAGTGATCGGAATACCCTCGCACTCGAGATACAGGAAGGTCTCTGCACCCATCATTTCGGTGATCTCGACGTTGCAGTCGATCACGCCGGTAGTGGCATTGGACAGATACATTTCCTCATCGTGTACGGACTCCGGACGGATACCGAGGGTAACCTCACGGTCAACATAGCGCTCGAGGTCGCTGATGGCCTTGGACTCCGGAATGATGATCTCGTACTTGGTACCTCTGGAAGCCTTGGTATCCTCGGAACCGAATTCTACATAGTACTGACCGCTGTCGTTCTTCTTGAGAACAGCGTCGATGAAGTTCATCTGCGGAGAACCCAGGAAGCCTGCAACGAACTTGTTGCACGGCTCATCATACAGAGCCTGCGGTGTATCAACCTGCTGGATGAAGCCGTCCTTCATAACAACGATACGGTCACCCATGGTCATAGCCTCGGTCTGGTCATGTGTTACATAGATGAAGGTCGTACCGAGCTTCTTGTGGAGCTTGGAGATCTCGGTTCTCATCTGCGCACGGAGCTTAGCGTCCAGGTTGGACAGCGGCTCGTCGAGCAGAAAGACCTTCGGAGAACGCACGATCGCACGACCCAGAGCCACACGCTGACGCTGACCACCGGACATAGCCTTCGGCTTTCTGTCGAGCAGGTGAGACAGGTCAAGGATTCTTGCAGCCTCCTCTACCTTACGAGCGATCTCGTCCTTCGGCACCTTGCGGAGCTTCAGACCGAACGCCATGTTCTCAAATACAGTCATATGCGGATACAGAGCATAGTTCTGGAATACCATTGCGATGTCTCTGTCCTTCGGCGCAATGTCATTTACCAGACGGTCGCCGATGTAAAGCTCACCCTGAGAAATCTCCTCCAGACCTGCGATCATACGCAGGGTAGTGGACTTACCACAACCGGAAGGACCTACCAGAATGATGAATTCCTTATCTCTGATTTCGAGGTTTACGTCAGTAACCGCAACGAAACCGCCCGGATACTTCTTATAAATGCCTCTGAGTGATAAACCTGCCATTTATTCCATTCCTCCGTTTACAAAAATTGAACACACCTCTTATAACCGCAGAAGCCGTGCTCGTAGACACCACGGCACAGAGATGCCGCCGGTTATCTGTCTACATACTATCATACCAAATTCTTGATTTTTTTTCAATCCGCTATTTAACTAAAGTTATAAGCTGTCATTTATCGAATATGACGGAAAATCTGAAACGATTTGAGCGCTTAGAACCGCCAAATCATATACTTTCAACAGTCTTTCAACATCGTTGTGTAAAACCTCCAAACACCCGCCAAGCGGCAGCTCCGGGGGCAAAATCATGCCGCCGATGCATACTCTGTGCAGATGCTCCACATGGTTGCCGAGCGCAGCGAGCATCCGCTTGACCTGGTGGTACTTGCCCTCGTGCAGGCAGATGAGTGCGTAATGGCCGGGCACGTCGAGGGGCATGATCTGTGCCGGCAGGCAAGCCGTCCCGTCCGAAAGCGTGATGCCGTCCGCAAGCGTCTGCGCATAGCTGTCCTCGTAGGGACGTGCAAGGCGGATGAGGTAGTACTTTGGCACATGGGACTTCGGGGAGAGCATCCGGTGTGAAA
>CACZPI010000014.1 GCA_902783005.1 uncultured Ruminococcus sp.
CAACAACTACGAGCAGGATCAGGTCAACCTCCAGTACACGCTCTTCATCACCCGCACCGAGCGCAAGGGCAACAAGATCCTCCAGCATATCAACGAGAATTCCGGCAAGTGGGCAGACGGCTCGAATCACCGTGAGCGCTTCTTCGGCGTTGTCGGTGCTCCCGTTTCCGACGGCTGCGGCAATCTCGACAAATTCATCGGTCCGTACAGAACCTATTCCAACCCGATCATGGTCGAAGAGGGCAAGTGCGATGATTCCATGAACTTCAATGCCAATGCCTGCGGTGCGCTGCGCTCTGAAATTGAGCTGGCACCGGGTGAGACCAGAGAGCTCATCTATCTGCTCGGTCAGAAGAACGATGCGCAGTCCGCCGAGATCATGGCACGCTACGAAAAGGCCGGCGCCGTGGACGAGGAGATCGCTGCGCTCAAGGCTTACTGGCACGGCAAGCTCGCCAATTTCGAGGTCGAGACACCCTCCGAGGAATTCAACAACATGATGAATGTCTGGAACGCTTACCAGTGCTTCATCACCTTCATCTGGTCGCGTGCTGCTTCCTTCGTATACTGCGGCCTGCGCAACGGCTACGGCTACCGCGATACGGTACAGGATATTCAGGGTATCATCCATCTGGATCCGGAAATGGCTGCCGAAAAGATCCGCTTCATGCTGTCCGCTCAGGTATCCAACGGCGGCGGCCTGCCCCTGGTCAAGTTCAACCACAATGCCGGCCACGAGACCTGTCCGGATGAGAATGACGAAAACAGCGTTTATGCCAAGGAGACCGGCCATCCGTCCTATCGTGCGGACGATGCGCTCTGGCTCTTCCCGACCATTGTCAAGTACATCGGTGAATCCGGCAATGCGGCATTCCTCGACGAGGTGATTCCCTATGCCGAGGAAGGCGGCGGCGAGGCTACCGTTTACGAGCATCTGAAGAAGGCTATCGACTTCTCGATGAACCATATGGGCGACCATGACATGCCTGCCGGCCTGCATGCAGACTGGAACGACTGCCTGCGTCTGGGCAAGAAGGGCGAATCCACCTTCGTGGCATTCCAGCTCTATTATGCCATGAGCGTGATCCGCGACATGGCCAAGGACAAGAACGATACCGATTACATCGCGTATATTGACGATGTACAGAAGAAGCTCGGGGATTCCCTGGCCAAGTGCTGGGATGACGACCGCTTCATCCGCGGCATCCGTGAGGACGGCGTGATCGTCGGCGCCAAGCGCGATCCCGAGGCCAACATGTGGCTCAACCCGCAGAGCTGGGCTGTCATCTCGAAGTTCGCATCCCCTGCACAGGCAGATACAGCCATGGAGAGCGTTCACAGCATTCTGAACACCCCCTACGGTGCAAAGCTCCTCGAGCCGCCGTACAAGGAGCATTATTTCGACGGTGCGCTCATGCACATCTTCAATGCAGATACCAAGGAGAACGGCGGTATCTTCTCGCAGTCGCAGGGCTGGCTGATCCTCGCAGAGGGTCTGCTCGGTCACGGTGACAGGGCATTCGAGTATTTCAAGGAATCCTCCCCGGCCACCCTCAATGACAAGGCAGAGATCCGCATTATGGAACCGTATGTACACGGCCAGTTCACCGAATCGAAGGCTTCTCCCTTCGCAGGCAGATCCCATGTACACTGGCTGACCGGTACGGCTTCGACTGTCATGGTCGGCTGCACCGAGGGCATCTGCGGCATTCGTCCGGATGCGGACGGCATCACCATCAGCCCGTCGATTCCGCACGAATGGGACGGCTTCAAGATGCGCAAGACCTTCCGCGGCAAGCGTCTGAACATCGACGTTCAGAATCCGGCGCATGTACAGAGCGGCGTGAAGTCCGTGACCGTCAACGGCAAGACACTCGACGGCGCCTATATCCCGGCTTCCGTACTTGCAGAGACCAACGACATTGTGATCGTACTCGGCTGAGCCTTTTCATGAAATCACATACCCCCGGAGCGCTGCTTCGGGGGTATGTGCTTGTCAAAAAAGGTTGTTTTGGGGAAGGCGTACTGTGGATCCGCCCCTCCCCCTGCCCCCTCCCCGCACGCGGGGAGGGGGTTTTTAGGTGTGGGGGCTTCGCCCCCACACCCCC
>CACZPI010000015.1 GCA_902783005.1 uncultured Ruminococcus sp.
CCAGCAGTATCAAAGAAATACAACAGCATATTATGATTTTCTTCTTTGATTTCACTTTCATGTTCATTTCTCCTGTAATTCCGATTTTTGTCAGTAACAATTATAGCACATCATCTCTGTACTGTCAATAGAAATGCCATAGTACCTCTGACCTTACATCAGAAATACTATGGCGTAAAACTTCTTTATGCGTACCGTTCTTATGGAAGGGGGATCTTGTTTTTGGGAAGGCGCATTATCACATCGCACCGGAGCGCGTGCAGCCGTGCCGTCCTCCGTCGTCGGACAGGATGAAATTGCGCGTACTCTCTGCATAGCCAAGCTGTGACTGTGCAATGCCGGCGATCTGCCCCCGGCGTGATGCATCCTCCGCCGCAGCCGGAAGCGTCAGCTCCCGGAACACATTGCTTCCCGTTAAAACCGCAAGTGCCGTAATCAATGCCATTCTTTTCCGGCGCCGCTGTTTGTCTGCGAGAAGGCTGCGTACCAGATATTCCGTTCGTTCTCTCAATTCCATCCCTCCTTTCCGCCTTACATCAATTTGTTTTTCCGTCATGTCATGCTGTCTGAAATAGAAAAACATGCAAAATGGATTGTTTTTGGCACAAAAGATCATTTTCAGGGGCATGTCCCCTGTAGTATAATGGCAATAGAGCCTGTCTCAGGGATCCTGCTTTTCAGGATTCGACCAGATCCGGAACAGCACCCGGCCGACGATCTGGTCGCCATGGATCGTACCGATCACGGTGCCAACAGAAAGAATGTCAATTGTCAGGGCACATCTTTGGCGGATTCCACATTTTTTACACTTTGTATTTGTCATATTTCTCAGAAGTCTATTTCATTGTTCGGATTTGGCGATATATCGTCAATCGCGAGATCTCTTCAAAAATTATATCCGGAGTTGAATTCGCCGTTTTTGCAACCTTTTGTATAATTCTGGCAGAAAGTCCACCGAACCTGCACTTCATAGGTTGTTTTTTTCAAGCAAAACCGTTATAATGAAGTGGGATTATAGTACCTGCACCATGCGTGCAGGATATTCAACAACGAAAAGGGGGATCATCATGAAAATTTCAGGCAAGGCAGGCGCCGTACTCAGCGCCGCAGCAATGCTCCTGACATGCGCACCGCTTCCGGCAGGTGCCGCGCCGCAGCCGGCTTACGGATTGCAGGCGATGAGCACCGGCACGCAGACAGCAGCCGCATGTCTGCGCGGCAGCGGCGCAGAGATCGTACACGATGCGGCGCGGGATTCGGATGTGCTCGACCTGCACGGCACGCGCTTCGGTGACGGATGGCTTGAGCTGCCGGCGCTGTTCGGGGACGGATGCAGCGAAGGGTTCACCTTCTCCATGCAGTGCAGGCTGAGCGGGGATACGCCGGATTATTCGCGGCTGTTCCAGTTCTCGCCGCTGCCCTTCGGCACGGGCAATGCGCCTTCCTATTCCTCGCCGGACATCTCGATGGATGTGCAGGACAAAGCTGCCTTCCGTTCGAGCCTCTTTGCCGGAACCGGCTTTTCGGCGGCGGATGACAAGCGTCACCGTGCAATCTTCAGCCTCGATGCCGCGCCGGATCCGGATGCATGGCATCAGATCACGCTCGTCTGTGCGCCGTCCGGTGCCGCCTACTACATCGACGGGAAGGAGATCGGCTACACCTCGGAAACTGCCGGGGATGCAGCCGCCAGCCTCTTTGCGGAGGGGGCGCTTGCGCGGTATGTGTACAATGCCGTCGGCCATTCCGTCTACACCGACAAGGATCTCCGGGCGCAGATCGACGATGTGGCATTCTACAGCCGCCCGCTGAGCGCATCGGAAATGCAGGCGCTCCCGGCAGATGCCGATTACCTGTATACCTTTGAAGCCGATACCATGCAGGGCAGCACCGCGCTTCCTGCCGCAGAAACGGCCGTGAATTACCGCGGTGCAAAGCTGACAGGGCTGCCCGCCCTGACGGCTGTCTCCCCGGACGGACGGCTTGTCACGAAATTCTGGACGGAATCGGGCAAGTATTATTACTCCGTTCACAAGGCCTCCGGTGAGACCGTGATCGAGCCGTCACAGCTCGGCATCACCACCACGACCGAGGATCTGTCCTCAGGCTTTGACGGGGGCGTGCCGTCGGTGTCGGTCATTTCCCATGATGAGACCTACACGCAGCCGTGCGGCAAGCATACGGTCATCCGGGATCATTACAATGAATATTCCTTCCCCTTGCAGAAGGGCGATACGGTCATGACCGTGACCTTCCGCATGTACGACGACGGCATCGGATTCCGTTACAGCATCAGCCGCGGCGAAACGATCAAATCCGAACAGAGCGAAATGGTCTTCCCGGAGAACAGCACCTTCTGGGGCAACTGGCCGAATGCGACCTACGAATGGGACATGGTCGAGCTGCCAATGCAGAAGGTCACGGATGCCTGGGCAGATTATTCCTGCCCGCTTGCCGGGCGCGTGGGTGACCATAGCTGGATCCTGGTTTCGGAGGCCAATGTCTTCAATGAGGAAAATCCCTATTGTGCCGGATGCGTCTGCACCACCGGCGGCAGCCGGGCACTTCGCTGGAAATTCGGCGTGAAGGCAGAATCCGTAAAAATGAACGGTGCCTTCCACACGCCCTGGCGTGCGGTCATCATCGGGGATACCCTCGATGCGATGGCTTCAAGCGACCTGATCCCGAACCTGAATCCGCCTTCCGCATTGACCGACACAAGCTGGATCCATCCCGGCAAGACCGCCTGGTCATGGTGGTCGAGCGGCGGTGATTCCCCGATCGAATACCACACCCAGAAGGACTACATTGACTTTGCCGCCGAGAACGGCTGGGAATTTGTCTGCCTGGATTTCGGCTGGGCGCTCTGGGACGACAGCGCCGCCAAGGTCAAAGAGCTTTGTGAATACGGCGCAGAACGCGGCGTCGGCATCTGGCTTTGGTACGGCGTCAACAATACCGGCCACGAAATGTACAAGGACAGCGCCGGTCATACGGCATATCCGTACTATTCCCTGCTTGACGAGGCGACCATTGTCCGCGAATTCGAGCGCATCAGCGCACTCGGCGTCAAGGGCGTGAAGGTCGATTATTACGAAAGCGACACGCAGGAGACCATGCGGCAGATGCATCTTTGTGCCGAGATCGCGGCAAAGAACAAGCTGATGGTGCTGTTCCACGGCTGCACGGTGCCCCGCGGAGAATGCCGGACATACCCGCACATTCTCTCGACCGAGGCGATCAACGGCAGCGAATATTACAAGTGGTTTGAAAGCCCTTCGCTGGAAAACCGCGTTTCCTATCCGTTCACGCGCTGTGTCGTCGGCTCGGCAGATTTCACGCCGACCGGCATTCCGGTCTACGGCATCAAGGCGACGGCAGGCTTTGCGCTGGCCGATACCGTGGCGATCGAATCGGGCATCCAGCATTTCGCGCAGTCGGTCTACACCTACGAAGGCTCCTCCGCGCTGCCCCTGCTCAACGATGTGCCGGTGAAATGGGACGACATGAAGATCCTGGACGGCTACCCCATGCAGTTCAATGTGACTGCCCGCCGCAGCGGTGATGACTGGTTCATCAGCATGGCCAGCATTCAGGCGCGGACGGTGGAGATCCCGCTTGCAGAGCTGATCGGAAGCGGCACCTATCGCGCCTACATCTTTGCGGACAATGCCGACGGCTCCGATCTGGAGGTGACAACGCTTGAAAACCTGACAAGCGCCGACACCATTTCCCGCCGGCTCCTTGCCAACGGCGGCTGCGTCATCAAGCTGACACAGGGCAGCATGAAGCTGACAAGCCCCTACACGAATTACCGCAGCTATGAGGCAGAGGATGCGATCCTCACCGGGCAGGCTTCCGTGACCGCCGGCAAGCAGGGCAAATACTGCTCGAATGCGGCTTACGTCGGCTATGTCGGCGGCAAGGCTGAGAATGCCGTGACATTCGATCATGTAACGGCGGATCAGGCAGGCACCTACACCCTGCGGATCTATTATGTATCCGGTGAGCCGCGCAGTCTGAAGGTCGATGTGAACGGCCGGTACATTGCCACGCTTGACGGGCTGTATGCCAACCGGAACGACTGGTCGGGCATCCGCGCCGTCAATGTAGAGGTACCGCTGCAGGCCGGCAAGAACACGGTAAAGCTCTACAATGACACCGGCTGGGGGCCTTCGATCGACCGGATCGCGCTGGCAATTCCGGAGGATCAGGTCATCGGGGATCTGAATTTCGACGGTGTATTCGACCTGCGGGATGTGATCCTGATGAACCGGTATCTGGTGTGTCAGGCGCAGTTCTCCGCAAGGCAGTTTGCCGCTGCCGATCTAACCGGCGACGGGCAGGCAGATATTTTCGATCTGGCCGTCTTCAAACACATGCTGCTGCAATGAGCCCCATCCCCTCCCCGCACGCGGGGAGGGGGTTTTTAGGTGTGGGGGCTTCGCCCCCACACCCCCTGAAAAGTGTCAAAGACACTTTTTCGACATTCTGCATCCCCTCCCGCAAGCGGGAAGGGATCCTTTCTTGCGAAAACTTCGCCAAATATCCGAAAAATGGCCAAAAAGTATTGACAAAAAAAATAAATGTGATACAATATAGATAAGAACAGAGCAAGACGGCTCTGTGAGAGAAGAAAGGGGGATTTTCTATGAAAAGAAGCAGATTCATTGCAGCGGTACTGGCTGCCGTGACCGCTGCGGCAGGCATTTCCCTGCTGTCCGGCGCGGCTGCCGATGCACAGTGGCATTCCGGTATGCCGGATTATAGACTGGCACTGACCGCGCTTCCCGATGGGGATGCGGGCGTAACCGTCAGCCAGGGACTTGCGGGCTATGCAGTCGTGACCGACAGCAAGGGGCTGGATGCCGCGCTTTTTGACGGCTGCACGGTCTATGAGGAAACCGATGCCAGCGAATGGGTCAGTCATCTGCCCGATGCATTCAGGCTCGATGATAACCGGTATTACGTCGTTGACACCAATCCGTCGATCACCCGGGTAGACGGGACATTTCAGGTACCCTACACGGTTGCAGCCATGCGCCGCATCCGGTCTGAAAATGCCGGCATCCGGCGCATTCTGAGCGTGTCCCGCGAGACAGACGGCACCGCGGAATGGGGCGGCGGCTTTGTCGGGATCCTGCCCACAGGCGATCCGGTCAGAACGGAGGTTGACATGGCGGCAGCCTCCGGCTACACCGAAGCGCTCGAAGCGCTGCATTCCGGCAGCTATAATGGTGCCTATGCGCTGCTGACGGCTGCAAGGGAGCAGGCACAGCGCCTTGTTGCCGCTAATCCGGAGCTGTGCGATCTGGCATTCCCGACCGTTACTGTCAGCTATGATCCCGGTACATGGGTCTATTCCTACGCAGAGGTCGGAGCTGTCCTGACCGGTGATGTCAACGGCGACGGCATTGTCAATGCGGAGGATGCCTCCCGGATCCTGGTGCGCGTATCGGAGCTGGGGCTTGGCGGTGAGGCCACCCCGGAGGAATTGCTGTGCATGGACTACAATGCAGACGGTCAGATCACTGCCGAGGATGCATCGGCCGTGCTGATCTACGCCGCCAATGCGGGACTGCATACAGACGGCTGACAATATTCACAAGAACAGGCATCCCGGAGTGCATTCCGGGATGCCTGCTTTTTGACAGAAGCGCACCCCTCTTTCCGAAGACAGAAAGAGGGGCAGATGACAAAAAATCTGAAACAGTTGACAAATGCATCCGCGGATGCTATAATAAAAACTGTATGTGCGCGTCAGAATTCAATGCCCTTCCGGGCGGCGATCCCGCGGTCATACGGGTGCTTCACAGCGCGGATGTCGCTGACATAATCGGCCGCATTCACAAACTGCGGCGCCGGTCTCCGGCCGGTCAGCACCAGCTCTGCGGTGCAGTTTTTGACCAGCAGATCCGCAAATTCCGGATCGACCATCCCGGCTTCATAGGCCGCACAGAATTCGTCAAGCACCAGCATGTCCGTCTCTCCCGCCTTCACGCGGGTGTAGGCCTCATACAGCAGCGCATTGTGCAGCTCCGTCACGGTCTGCCGCGTCTGCGCATCCATCCGGAATGTAAATCCATAATCCCGGTCAAGCCGCGTCACGGTGATGCCGGGAATGTACGATAAGGCATGCAGCTCCGCTGTATCGCTCCCTTTGAGCAGCTGCACGATATGCACGCGCATCCCCGCGCCCGCTGCCCGCACGGCAAGCCCCAGCGCAGCAGTCGTCTTGCCCTTGCCGTCCCCGCAGTAAATGTGCAGCATTATTTGAGCCCCCCCATCGACTTGCTCATCATGATGAGCCCCACAGCCAGCATGATCGAGCCTGCGCCGATCACCGCGCCGGTGCCGATGATCTGCACCGTTCTCCGGCGGCGCATCTTTTCGGAGAGATTCTGCCACAGCCGCAGCTCCGTGCCCGCCATGCTCTCATGCATCGGCGCCGGCTTCTGCGGTGCCTCACGCATGGCAGCATCGTAATCCTGATAATATTTCCGGCATGCGCTGCATGTCTTTAAATGTGTGCGCACGGCTTTTTCGGTCTCCGGACTGACAAGGCGCTCCTTGTACAGCTCGGCCAGATCGCGGATGACTCCGCAGTTTTCATATGCCTCGCATTTAATCGTCGTATTCATCCCGCATAGCCTCCATCATCATCTTTTTTGCGCGGTAGTAGATCACTCTTGCTGAATTTTCACTGATCTGCAGCGCACTGCCGATCTGTGCATAGTTCATATCGGCATATACCCGCAGGATCACCACATCCTGGTATTTCTTCGGCAGCGCCTGCAATGCCCGCCGGGCGCTCTCCGCCTGCAGGCTGCGCTCGACCGTATCCGCCAGATGCTCGGTCGCCCCGACATCATACAGCTCTGCAAGCTCCCCCGCATCAAGCGATTCGACCTGATGCTTGTTCTTGCGCATATAACGGAAATAGGTGTGCTTCCCGATGGAGGCCAGCCATGTGAACACATCGCTGTCCCCCCGGAACCGGTGAAATGACACAAACGCCTGATAGAAGGTCTCCTGTGTCAGCTCCTCGGCCAGATCGCGGTTTTCCGTCAGCTTGTAGAGAAATGCGTAGATCCTTGGAAAGTACGTTTCGTACAATGTTTCAAATTCCTGATTCATTGCGCACCTCGGCTTTCTGTTACATAAAGTTAGTGCCGTCCGGCACGGATTTGTTACAGCATCCGCCGCATTTGGTGAAATTATCCAAATTTCCGGCGATGCGGAATTATTTATTTAGCAGCCGCGTTTGTAACAAACAGGCTCCATCCGTTACTTACTTATAGTTGGTTTGTGAAGGATTCCATCCTTTTCAATAGACCTCTCCGGCATGCCGGAGGAGTCGGATCACTAATGAAGAACTGGGAGGCAGAATTATGAGTTTTCGTATTACCGGAACCGGTATGTATGTCCCGCCCAAGGCGGTCACCAATGACGACCTTGCACAGATCGTGGAGACCAACGATGAGTGGATCTCCAAGCGTGTCGGTGTCAAGGAACGCCACATCTCCGAGAATGAATGGACATCCGAAATGGGTGCCAAGGCTGCTCAGGCTGCGCTCGACGATGCCGGCTGCAAGGCAGAGGATCTTGACATGATCCTGGCCGCTTCCGTCAGCGGTGAGACCGTATCGCCTTCGATGGCGAATATGATCCAGAACCGCATCGGCGCGACCTGCCCGGCCATGGAGCTGAATGCCGCTTGTGCCGCATTCCTCTATCTGCTCGAGACCGCCGCAGCCTATTTCGCGCTGCACAAGGAGTACAACAGGATCCTCGTGGTCGGCTGCGAGCGCATCAGCGGCATCCTCGACTGGACGGACAGAAGCACCTGTGTCATCTTCGGTGACGGTGCAGGCGCCGCAGTCCTCGAACGCGGCGAGGGCTACCTCGATTCCGTGCTGACGGTCAAGGGCGGCGATGATGTCATCAAGATCCCGCACTTCCCCGGCACCTCCCCGTTCTTTACACTCGAGCAGGATTCTCCGTACATCCACATGCAGGGTCAGGAAACCTTCAAGTACGCCGTATCGGCCATTTCGTCCGATATTACAACGCTGCTTGAACGCAACCACCTGACCATTGACGACATCGCATGGATCGTGCCGCACCAGGCAAATGTCCGCATCATTGACTTCGCGGCAAAGCGTCTGGGCATTGATCCGGGCAAGATGTTCGTCAATATCGAAAAGTACGGCAATACCTCCTCCGCTTCCGTGCCGATCGCCTTCCATGAGCTGAAGGAATCCGGCAAGCTCAAGCGCGGCGACAAGGTCATTCTTTGTGCCTTCGGCGGCGGACTGTCCAACATGGCGTGCCTGATCGAATACTGATCGCGCCATCCGTCCGATATGTCCAGAGTCCGGCTCCGCCGCGCTCTGTATGTATAATTATATCACAAAAAAGGAGTAAAGACAATGGTAAAGGAAAAAATTATTGCAATGCTCGCAGAGAGCACCGACACCGACGCATCTGAGATCACTCTCGACACACAGTTTTCCGACCTGGGCATCGACTCTCTCGACATGACCGAGATGGCGATGGATCTCGAGGACGAGTTCGGCATCGAGTTCACTCCCTCTCCGGAGATCAACACCGTCGGCAAGCTGATCGAAGCTGTCGAGAAGCTGACTGAGGCGTAAGAAGATGATCGCATCGCCTATTTGTGACATGCTGGGTATTCAGTACCCCGTGTTCCAGGGCGGCATGGCATGGATCGCTGACGGCAAGCTCGCCGCAGCGGTCTCCAATGCCGGCGGTCTCGGGATCATCTCGGCCATGAATGCCAATGCAGAGTATGTCAGAGAACAGATTCATATCGCCCGCGGGCTGACTGACAAGCCCTTCGGCGTGAATATAATGCTCATGAGCCCCTTTGCCGCAGAATGCGCACAGGTTTGCGCAGAGGAAAAGCCCGCCGTCATTACGACCGGCGCAGGCAGCGCGGCACCGTACATCCCGATGTGGAAGGAAGCCGGGATCAGAGTGATCCCCGTGATCGCCTCCGTGACCATGGCAAAGCAGGCCGAAAAGGCCGGTGCTGACGCCGTGATCGCAGAAGGCCAGGAATCCGGCGGCCATATCGGTGAGCTGACCACCATGGCACTTGTGCCGCAGGTCGCTGACGCAGTTTCCATCCCCGTGCTTGCCGCAGGCGGCATCGGTGACGGACGCGGCATCGCCGCAGCCCTGATGCTTGGTGCCAAGGGCGTTCAGATGGGCACCCGCTTCCTCGTTGCAAAGGAATGCGGCGTTCACCAGAACTACAAGGATATGGTTCTGAGTGCCAAGGATATTTCCACACAGGTGACCGGCAGACGCTTCGGCGGCAATACCTGCCGCGGCATCAAGAATGCCTTCACCCGTGGATTCGTCAAGCAGGAATACGCCCCGGATGCCACCCCGGAAAGCATCGCCGATCTCGGCGCAGGCTCCCTCCGCCGTGCAGCCGTTGAGGGCGATGTCAAGACCGGATCCGTCCTTGCCGGACAGATTTCCGGACTGATTACCAAGGAGCAGACCTGTGAGGAGATCCTCACGGAGATCATGCAGGAGGCAGAGAGCTGCCTCAGAGGAGGCACAGCATGGGTAAGGTAGCATTCGTCTTTTCCGGTCAGGGCGCACAGCATGTCGGCATGGGACAGGATTTCTATGACAGGTATCCGGTCGTGGAATCCCTCTTCTGCAAGGCAGAGGATCTTCGTCCCGGCACGATGGCACAGATGTTCACCGGTGACGGTGCGGATCTGAAGCAGACCCAGAATACCCAGCCCTGCCTGTATCTGGCCGATATGGCCGCAGCACTCGCACTGATGGAAAACGGCGTGAAGCCGGAAGGCCTGGCAGGCTTCTCCCTCGGTGAGATCCCGGCGCTCGCTGTCGGCGGTGCCTTCTCCGGGGAGGACGGCTTTGCGATCGCTGCAAAGCGCGGCGCAGCAATGGCCAAGGCATCCGAGGGCATCGACTGCGCGATGATGGCCGTTGTCAAGCTGCCCACCGAGCAGGTCGAGGAGCTGGCAAAGCCCTATGACAAGGTATGGCCGGTCAATTACAATTCCCCGGTACAGCTTGTCTGCTCCGGTGATAAGGAACAGCTTGAATCCCTCGCGAAGGATGTCAAGGCTGCCAAGGGACGCGGCGTGATGCTCGCAGTATCCGGCGCATTCCATTCTCCGTACATGACCGCAGCAGTCGAGCCCTTCGGCAGGGAGCTGGCAGGCTTTGCTGTGAAGCAGCCGGAGATCCCGGTCTATGCCAATGCCACCGCACAGCCCTATACAGAGGATGTCAAGGGCACGATGCTGACCCAGATCGACCACCCGGTACAGTGGACAAAGCTCATCCGTCAGATGGCGGAGGACGGCTTTGATACATTCATTGAATGCGGCGCCGGCAATACGCTCCAGAAGCTGATCGGACAGATCCTTCCGGAGGCAAAGGTATACCGTGTCGAGGATGCCGCAACGCTTGAGGAGACGCTCAGTGCGCTGAACGCATAAGGAGGAAGCAGGATGCTGAAAGGAAAGACAGCCGTCATTACCGGCGGCACACAGGGCATCGGCCTTGCAATCGCAAAGAAGCTCGCCGGAAACGGCGCCGATATCTGCATCGTGGACATCTGTGATGCAGCCAAGGCAGCACCGGCGGTGGAAGAGATCACGGCACTCGGCGTGAATGCGAAATTCTACCAGTGCAACGTTGCAGATGCCGCACAGGTCGCAGAGACCTGCAAGGCGATCATCGCAGACTGCGGCGGCGCGGATATTCTGGTGAACAATGCCGGCATTACCCGTGACAATCTGGTGCTCAAGATGACCGAGGCCGATTTCGATGCGGTTGTCGATGTCAACCTCAAGGGCGCCTTCTACATGATCAAGAATTTCTACCGCACCATGATGAAGAAGCGCTATGGCAAGATCATCAACATTTCCTCGGTTTCCGGTCTGTTCGGCAACGCAGGACAGGCAAACTATTCGTCCTCGAAGGCCGGCATCATCGGCCTGACCAAGTCGGTAGCCAAGGAGCTGGCTTCCCGCGGCGTGAACGTGAATGCAATCGCACCGGGATTCATTGCCACCTCCATGACCACGGCTTTCCAGGAGAATGAAGATCTGAAGAAGTCCATCCCGCTCGGCCGCTTCGGTCAGCCGGAGGACATTGCAAATCTCGCGCTCTTCCTCGCATCCCCCATGTCGGATTACATCACGGGTGAGGTCATCCGTGCTGACGGCGGCATGGCTATGTAAGCGCAAAGCAGGGATGAACGGGGAACGACAATTAGAAGTGAGTCCGGACGGCATCATGTACCGGTTTCCGGCTTCTGACATTCCATTCTACCTCTAAGAGAAATTAAAGGAGGCTATTTCATGAGAAGAGTTGTCATCACAGGAATCGGTACTGTGAACCCGCTGGGCAATACCGTAGCGGATTTCCGGGATGCGATGTTTGCCGGCAAGAACGGCATCGGCATCGTTACGAAGTTTGATGTGAGCGATTCCAAGTACAAGGTCGCCGGCGAGGTCAAGGATTTTGACGCTGCTGCCGTGCTCGGCAAGGTGACCGTCCGCAAGACCGATCCCTTCACGCAGTTTGCCCTGGCAGCCGCCAAGGAAGCGATGGAGCAGAGCGGCATTGCCGGCACCATCGAATCCGACCGCATGGGTGTCTGCTTCGGCTCCGGCATCGGCGGCATGGATACGCTTTGCACCGACCACCAGAATCTGCTGGAAAAGGGACCGCGCAAGGTATCCCCGCACTTCGTTCCCAAGATGATCTACAATATCGCAGCCGGCAACATCGCCATTGAATACGGCGCAAACGGCCCGTGTACCGCAGTTTCGACTGCCTGCGCGACCGGTACGACCGCTGTCGGTGAGGGCTACCGCACCATTCTGCACGGCTATGCCGATGCCATGATCTGCGGCGGCGCCGAGGCTGCCATCAATCCCCTGACCATGGCAGGCTTCGGCAACTGCCAGGCTCTTTCGGACAATCCCGATCCGGAGAGCGCATGCAGACCCTTCGACAAGAACCGCAACGGCTTCATCATGGCAGAGGGTGCCGGTGTGCTGGTGCTCGAGGAATATGAGCATGCCAGGGCACGCGGCGCACAGATCCTTGCCGAGGTCGTCGGCTACGGCTCGACCTGCGACGCACATCATGTGACGGCGCCGGATCCGGAGGCCAAGTACGTTGCCAAGGCCATTCTCGATGCGCTGCCCGAGGGCACCGATCTCTCGAAGGTCTATGTCAATGCCCACGGCACCTCCACCCCCCTCAATGACAAGACCGAAACGACCGCGCTCAAGCGTGCCTTCGGTGAGGATGCAAAGAAGCTGCACATCAGCTCCACCAAGTCCATGACCGGTCATATGCTCGGTGCCACAGGCGCCGTGGAATGCATTGCCTGCATTCTCGCGCTGCAGAATGACACCGTTCCCCCGACCATTCATTATACAGAGCCGGATCCCGAGCTGGATCTCGACTACACGCCGAATACTGCCGTGCATACCCCCCTTGAGGTGGCACTCTGCTCGAATCTCGGCTTCGGCGGCCACAATGCGGTCGTTGCATTCAGAAAGGTGTGAGCGTGATGACAAAGGAAGAGATCATGCAGATTATCCCGCACCGGGATAACATGCTGCTGCTCGATGAAGCACAGGCCGCTGACGGCAAGGCACACGGCAAGCTCAGGATCACCGGTGACGAATGGTTCCTCAAGGGTCATTTTCCGGGCAATCCTGTCGTTCCGGGTGTGATCCTGTGTGAGATCCTTGCACAGAGCGCCTGCGTGCTCCTTGCGGATGCCGCACAGGGACAGACGCCCTATTTCACCGGACTCGACAAGGTCAAGTTCCGCAATCCCGTCAAGCCCGGCGATGTCTACGAGACCGAATGCGAAATCATCCGCAGCAAGGGACCGTTCTATTTCTGCAAGGGCAAGGGTACGGTAAACGGCAAGACTGCCGTGACCGCTGAATTCTCCTTCGCACTTGTCGGTCAGGAGGGCTGATTCATGAGCTTTATCAATGATTTTCTGGAGAAAATGAAGCCCGCACAGAAGGTGCAGCATGTCACCTGCAAGAAGTGCAGCCATGAGGAAACCGCGTACAATCTGTACAAGAATTTCTATGTCTGCACGGAATGCGGCTATCATTTCCGCCTCGGCGCACGCGACAGAATTGAACTGACGTTTGACAAGAACAGCTTCCATGAGCTGTTCACCGGTCTGACCGCAAAGAACTTCCTCGAATTCCCCAGCTATTCCGAAAAGCTCGAAAAGGCAAGGGCCACTACCAAGGAGGAGGACGCCGTTGTCTGCGGCATCGCCAATGTCGGCGGCACGGAATGCGCGGTATTCGTGATGGATTCCCGCTTCATGATGGCCTCGATGGGCTCGGTCGTGGGCGAAAAGATCACCCGCACATTTGAATATGCCACAGAGCACGGCCTGCCGGTCGTAGGCTTTACGGCTTCGGGCGGCGCGAGAATGCAGGAGGGTGTCATCTCCCTGATGCAGATGGCCAAGGTCTCCGGCGCGGTCAAGAACCATTCCGATGCAGGGCTGCTGTATATCACCGTGCTCACCGACCCGACCACAGGCGGCGTGACGGCTTCCTTTGCGATGCAGGGCGATGTGATCCTCGCAGAGCCCAAGGCACTTGTCGGATTTGCCGGCCGCAGAGTTGTGGAGCAGACCACCAAGAGCGAGCTGCCGTCCAATTTCCAGAGTGCGGAATTCCTGCTCGATCACGGCTTTGTCGACGCCATTGTGCCCCGCAGCGAGCTGAGGGACACGCTCGCAGAGCTGCTGAGCATCCACAAGAAGAAGTAAGGAGGAGTCGCCATGGATTCGTATGAAAAGCTGAAAACAGCGAGAAAAAACGGCAGACCGACCGGCGGCGCCTATGTCAGGGAAATTTTTGAATTCCCGATCGAGCTGCACGGAGACCGCCGCTTCGGTGACGATCTGGCGATCATGGGCGGCGTTGCCTATATCGACAAGCGCCCGGTCACCTTCCTGGCCATGGAAAAGGGTACCGACCTCGAATCGCGCCTCAAGCGCAATTTCGGCTGCCCGAAGCCCGAGGGCTACCGCAAGGCGCTGCGCCTGATGAAGCAGGCAGAGAAATTCGGCAGACCTGTCGTCTGCTTCGTGGATACGCTCGGTGCCTATCCCGGTGCCGATGCCGAGGAGCGCGGCCAGGGTCAGGCCATCGCAGAGAGCATCATGGAAATGATGGGTCTGCGCACGCCGGTCATCACCGTTGTCATCGGTGAGGGAGGCAGCGGCGGCGCACTGGCACTTGCTTCTGCCAATAAGGTATTCATCCTCGAAAATGCGGTGTATTCCGTCATTTCCCCCGAGGGCTGCGCATCCATTCTCTGGAAGGAATCCACTCCCGAGAATGTCGCAAAGGCTGCTGACTGCCTGCATATCACCGCCGACGACATGAAGGAATTCGGCGTGGCTGAGGCTGTCATTCCGGAGGATTTCGAGAAATTCCCGAAGATGTGCAAGAACCTGAAAAACATGCTTGTCGCTGCAATTGATGAGCTGAGCGCCATGTCCGGCGACGAGATCGTCGAGCAGCGCTACCAGCGCTTCCGCAGCTTCGGCATCTATGAGGAAAAGGCTGAAAAGCTCTTCTTCCACAAGAAAAAGTGATTCCCTACGAGCCGGTACAGACTCGCTGCGCCGGCTCGATTACATTTATTTGCATAAGTATATAAAAATACAGTTTCGGAGACACCCGAATCTGAGGAGGCATACAGTTATGATCCCTCTTTGCGAACAATTCAGCAAGACAACCTATGACGAGAAAGGCCAGCTTGCAGGCTTTACGCTGGACTATCCGGACAATTTCAATTTCGGCTATGATGTTGTGGATGCCATTGCCGATGCCGAGCCGGACAAGCGTGCCATCCAGTGGTGCGACGAGCACGGACAGGAAAGAATGCTCACCTTCGGTGACATCAGCCGTCTGTCCTCGCAGGCCGGCAGCTTCCTGCTGAGATCCGGCATCCGCAAGGGCGACCGGGTGATGCTGCTGCTCAAGCGTCATTATGAATACTGGTACCTGGCAGTTGCCCTGCACAAGATCGGCGCGATCCTGGTGCCGGCGACCCACATGTTACAGGTGCATGACATTGAATACCGCATTGTGGCGGCCAATATCCGTGCCGTGGTCTGTGCGGAGGAGATTTCCCTGTGTGACCGCGTCCGCGAGGCTGCGGCAAAGACCGGAACCCATCCGGTGCTGTACACCGTGCGGGAGAACCGGGAGGGCTTTGCCCGCATCGACGAGCTGATGCAGAATGAGCCGGAGCGCCTTGCCCGCATCGAAAACCAGAGCACCGACCTGATGCTGATGTATTTTACCTCCGGCACGACAGGTCAGCCGAAGATGGTAACGCACAATTACCGCTATCCGCTCGGACACATTGTCACGGCAAAATACTGGCAGTGCGTTCAGAATAACGGCCTGCACCTGACGGTTGCCGACACCGGCTGGGCAAAATGCTCCTGGGGCAAGATCTACGGCCAATGGCTGTGCGGCTCGGCGGTCATGGTCTATGAATTTGAGCGCTTTGATGCCGCGAAGATGATGGAGGTTCTGGAAAAGTACCAGGTCACGACCTTCTGCGCACCGCCGACCTTGTACCGGCTCATGGCGAAAAACGGCATCCGCCGCGAAGCATTCGCTTCGGTGCAGCATGTCTCCACCGCCGGCGAGGCATTGCAGGAGGAGATCATCCGGCTGTTCCATGCGGAAACCGGCCTGGAGATCATGGAGGGCTTCGGCCAGACGGAAACCACGCTCATCATCGGCAATTTTGCCGGTTCCAGCCCCAGGCGCGGCTCCATGGGCAAGCCGAATCCGCTGTTTGAGGTGCTGCTGGTCGATCACGACCAGAATCCGGTTCCTGTCGGTGAGACCGGCGAGATCGTCATTGACACGCGCAGACGGATGCCGGAGGGACTGTGTACCGGCTACGAAAACAATGAAGCCGCCACGGCGCGTTACTGGAAGAACGGACTCTTCCACACGGGCGACACGGCTTACTGTGATGAAGACGGGTATTATTATTACATCGGGCGTGCCGACGACGTCATCAAGTCGAGCGGCTACCGCATCGGGCCGTTTGAGGTCGAGAGCGTGCTGATCCAGCATCCGGCCGTCCTTGAATGCGCCATCATCGGTGTACCGGATGAGGAGCGCGGCAATCTGGTCAAGGCCGTGATCGTGCTCCGTGCCGGCACGGAGGGAACGGATGCCCTGAAAAAGGAGCTCCAGACCTTCGTCAAGGAGCGCACGGCACCGTACAAATACCCGCGCCTGATCGAATTTGTAGACGAGCTTCCCAAGACGACAAGCGGCAAGATCTGCTACAATATCCTGCGCGACCGCGAAAAGAAGCACTGACAGAAATGCCCCTCCCACCACCGGAAGGGGCATAGCACCAGACCTGAAAAACTCCCTCCCCGGATGCGGGGAGGGAGAAAATCATCATTCCGTATCGGGTTCAAGAACTGCGTAGCCTTCGTCCTCGCGTCTGTAAACGACATTGATCTGGCCGGTAGCCGCATTCTGGAACATGAAGAAGCTGTGTCCGAGCATGTTCATTTGCAGGATCGCTTCCTCGGCGGTCATCGGGCGCATCCGGAATTTCTTGGTGCGCAGTACGGAGATATCTGCCTCCTCGACCGTATCCTGGAATTCCTGCTTGAACGCACTGTCCTTGAGCTTCTTTTCAATGCGTGTCTTGTTTCTGCGGATCTGACGGATGATCTTGTCGATGCAGGCATCGAGTGCATCATTCTTGTCCACCGCAGTCTGCTCTGCACGATAGAGCATCTGGTTGTAGCGCACGGTCAGCTCGAGAACGATCTTGCCCCTGAGCTCACTGAGCATCACCTTTGCCTCGGCCTCCTCACCGAAGAACTTGTCGAGCTTTGCTGTCAGACGGTTCTGTGCATACTCCGTAAAGGATTGGGAAATCTGCATCTTCTTCGTATTAACTGTTGTAATCAAAATAGGTTCCTCCTTTACTGCGGGGATCGGATCCCCGGTTTGTACTTCTATTATAACATATCAGACAAATTTTTTCAAGTCTTTTTTCAAATTTTATTGACTATTGGCTACACGGTCATTAAAAATTGGTTAAGGCTCGGAAATCGGCTTGCAACAGGCGGGGAAATGTATTATAATGGATAATGAACCGAACCGAAATTGTCGAAAGGAAGTGTTCCCATGTCTGAACTGCTCGATCTTATCACCTCGCTCAAGGCCGCGGATCTGATTCTCTGCGCAGCGGCGGTGGTGATCCTGGATCTGTTCGCACTGAGCATCATCATCATGGCTTCCCGGGAGGGCAAGCTGTGCAAAAAGCGCTGGCAGAAGGTCAGCGCAGGGGTCGAGCTGCGGCTCCCGGATGCGGATTTCCCGCTTGAAGCCGACGAGATCCTCCTCGGCCGGCACATTTCCGCCGATATTCGCCTGACAGATCCGTCTGTTTCCCGCTACCATGCCGTCATGACCGTCTCCCGCGGTCAGTGGATCATCACTGACCTCGATTCCAAGGGCGGTACCTTTGTGGACGGCAGGCGCGTTCACCAGTCCGTCGTTCCCCCCGGCAGCAGTCTGCGCCTGGGCAATGTGGAACTGTATCTCGTTCACCAGTCCACGCCCCACCGCCGTCCGGCTGCGGGTACGGAAGCCGTTCGCCGGAGGAAGGGAGGTCACCGCCGTGTTTAAAAACGGATTATCCTACGCCGGAAGCATCCTCCTGATGCTCATTGCACATGCGGCCATGCTCGGCATCGTGCTTGTACGCGGCAGCTATACGACCCCGATGGATCTGGTGCCCCTCGTTCTGGCCGTGCTTGGCCTGGATCTGGCAGGCATCATTGCGGCGGCGCTCTACCGGCAGATGACCTACACCCTGGACATTATGCTGCTGACCATTCTCGGCATGAGCCTGATCTATCAGTCCTGCTTCGGCGGCATCGGGCTTTCCCTCAAGCATCTGATTACCTGCATTGCCGCGCTTGTCGCCTGTGAGATCGGATTCCTGCTTACCCGCAACCACGAATGGATCCGGCGTCACAAGCCCTGGATCTACGGGATCATCGGCGTGCTTGTCCTCGCCATTCTCTTCCTGACCGGCGGACGCAGCATGTGGATCAACATTGGCAGCTTTTCCCTGCAGCCGTCGGAATTCATCAAGCCCTGCTACATCCTGATCTGTGCCGCCTCCATCGTGGAGCTTCATAAAAAGATCAAGATCCTCTTCTTCTATGTCTCCGTGGACACGCTCTGCCTGTGCGGTGCGACCGTTCTGATCTTCGGCCTGCAATGGTGGTGCCGCGATCTGGGCAGCCTGCCGACCTTTGCCGCCATCTTCGGCTGTGCGCTGGTCTGCCGGCTGTGCTACCCGCGGGCAAAGATCAACAAGCCCGCCATCGCAGCCATGTGCATCGGCGGCGGCATGCTGGCAATGGCTGCATGGACACTGGCTCCGGCCTATGTGCAGGATCGTCTGCATGTGGACATCTGGGCGGATCAGTACGGCAGCGGCTACCAGCAGTGCCAGGCACTCATCGGCATTGCCCGGGGCGGCTGGCTCGGCGCAGGCCCCGGACAGGGGTATCTGCACAATGTCTTTGCGCACGAATCGGACATTGTCTTCTCGACCATCAGTGAGGAATGGGGCCTTCTGTATGCAGGACTGACCGTGGTCATTCTCCTCATCATGCTCACCACTACCCTCATGAATCCCCCGAAGAACTATTACCACGCCATGATGGCCGCCGGTGTCACGGCTGCATTCCTGGCACAGATGGCACTGAATATCTTCGGCTCGTGCAATCTGATCCCCTTTACCGGCGTCACGCTTCCGTTCATTTCCATGGGCGGCAGCTCCATGATGACCTGCGGATTCCTGGTCGGCATGCTCAAGGCCGCACAATCCCCGCTGTTCCATCATGAGATCAAAATGGGCAGAAAGAAAACCACCCGCAAGACCGAAAGGAGGGCGCAGGCATGAAAAGCATCCGCAGAGGACAGCACCTCATCACGATCATGCTGCTGGTCTTTCTGGCCGGCTTCGGGTACCTGCTCTACAGGCTCCAGCACAATGCCGGATTCTACATTTCCCATGCCAAATCCACCCCCCTGGGCTATGTCTATGACCGCAAGGGAGAGATCCTCTTTGACCCGGAGGCGACGGCGGGGAAATACGATGCAGATTATTTCATCGACATCGGCAATCTCATCGGTGACAATTCCAAGCAGATGACCAATACCCTTGTCGCGCAGAATCTTCCCGCCCTGACCAATTACAGCTTCACCCTCGGGGAGCGGTCGGACGGACATGCCGCCATTTACTGCACCCTCGATCATGAGGTCAACCGCAAGGTCTACGATGCCTTCGGCGCCAAGGACGGCTGTGCGGTGGCATACAATTACAAGACCGGTGAGATCTATGTCTGCTTTTCCAAGCCCTCGGTGAATATTCTTGACGGGTACAGCAATATCGAATCCCTTCCGGAGGGCAGTCTGCTGTGTACGGTCTTTTCCCCGACGGTTCCCGGCTCGATGCAGAAGATCGCCACAACGGCAGCCGCATTCGAGACAATGGGAAATGCCGTGCTCGACAAGCGCTATGCCTGCGCCGGCTCCTACACGAATCTCGGCGGGCAGGTCATCCGCTGCCATGCCGCAGTCGGACACGGGGAGCAGGGGCTTTCCGAGGCATTCGCCAATAGCTGCAATCCGTTCTTCGCGCAGCTTGTGGAGGATCCCGCGTGGACGCTTGACGACATCGCAGGGGTCTACCGGAAGATGGGCTACCGGATCAACAATGAAGGCGAGCAGACCTATCTGGAATTCGACGGGCTGAGCGCGTACACCGCCTCCACCACCCTCATTGACAAGACGGATTTCAATACCCAGTGGGGCTGCATGGGACAGGGCATGACACTGGTCTCCCCGCTGCAGATGATGGTCTGGCAGAGCGCCATTGCCAACACCACCGGCATTTCAACGCTGCCCTACCTGATCGGCCACACGACCACTGTCACCGGCAAGACGGCGCAGACGGCCTCGACGGCATTCGGAGAGGCGATGTTCAGCGAACAGACGGCCGCTTCCGTGCGGGAGATCATGCTGGAGAACGGACGCGGGCATTATGCCGAGCTGCTGCCGGGTACGGATGTGGGTGTCAAGAGCGGCACTGCACAGGTTGAAAACGGTGACAAGGAAAATTCCCTGCTGACGGGCTTTGTGGATGATCCGGCATTCCCGGTGGCATTCTGCATCCGGATCGACGACCGCAAGAGCGGCGAGGTCACGACCAGCCAGATCGCTGCCGTGCTGTTGCAGGAATTGAAGGCTTCCCTGAATGAATGATGCGCATAAAATGAAACAGCCCCTTCCCCGGATTTCGGGGAAGGGGCTTGCTGTATCAATAGAATGTTGCGACCTCCTGCTCCGGGGCATCGGTGAGTACCACCGATTCCACCTGCAGCACAGGTCCCTTGCCCTTGTAGAGCTTGTGGCGCTGTACGGAGATCTTGCCGCGGACACGAATCCACTGGCGGTTCTCCATCATGGCCGCCTTCTCCCACTCCGAAACGATCCAGCAGTACTGGATGTCCTCCACGCAGCAGGTCATGATATGACGGCCGACCGCAAACACGCCCTTCGGGAATTTCGGATCCCGTGCAGCCGCGCCGCGGAAGGTCACGATCTTGCCGTGATATTTCTCCGGCTCCTCCATGAGATCCCGGTAGAACAGAGCAAAATCCTCGTCCTTGATCTCGATCTCGTCTGCATTCACATCGAACGGCAGCGGATCCTCGATGTCATCGTAGGCCACCTCGCCCTCCGTTGTCTCATACGCGATCTGCGTGCGGCGGGATACACCGCGGACGATCTTGTGGAATTCCACATTGTCCATCGTCTTGGTATTGAAGCGGTTGAATACCACCAGCTCACTTACATTGATCTTGTCCACGACAAGGCTGCGCATGTTCTGGTTGTAATTGAGGAAGGTCGAGGAATCCACAAAGCACATTGCCTGATACACCGCCCAGTCAACCGGCAGATTCTCAAACAGATCCTGGATCGTCCACATGCCGTTGTATTCCAGCACAACGCGGGTCGCGCCGGAATCCTTGAGGATCTTTTTGAGGTTGTCCTCGTTGAAATCCTCCTGATCCTCGATCACATGCTGTACCACATTCTTCGACGGCCATGTGCTCGGGTCATATTCCTCAATGCCCTCTTCACATACCAGCAGCAGCGTGCGCTCACCGTTATTGAAGCGCTGATCCTCCATGGTCTCCTGGATGAATTTCGTCTTGCCGCCCTCCAGAAAGCCGACAAAGAGGTATACCGGAATATCTTCGTTCTGATTCATTGGCATTTGCATTGCCTCCTTTCAAAGGGGTGGTGCCGGGCTTATTCCGCGTGGAACAGTGCCTTGATGGCATCCTCCTTGATCTGCGCACCGATCACGCACAGTCTGCCGATCGTAGCAGCGCTGCCGTGACGGACATCCGGGGTGCCCGGTACATAATCATAGTGGATCCACTGGCCGTCTGTCCCCTCCACAATGCCCTTGGCACGCAGGATGGTACCGTACTGCTCTGCATCCCCCAGCGCTTCCAGTGCGCTCTGGATCTCCTCCGTCGTGTACTTGCGGGCTGTCTCTGCGCCCCAGCTCTGGAAGACCTCATCGGCATGGTGATGATGATGGTCGTGATCGTGACAGCCGCAGGTGCAGTCCGGGCCGTGGTCGTGATGATGATGCTCATGCTCGTCCTCATCGTCGTCATGATCGTGATGATGGTGATGCTCATGCTCGTCCTCATCGTCGTCATGATCGTGATGATGATGGTGATGCTCATGCTCGTCCTCATCGTCGTCATCATGGTGATGATGGTGGTCATGCTTGGCAGCCTCCTCAAGAAGGGCAGCCAGCTCGTCGTCAATGGTAT
The DNA here is from genome assembly GCA_902783005.1 of uncultured Ruminococcus sp. Classification (GTDB taxonomy): domain Bacteria; phylum Bacillota; class Clostridia; order Oscillospirales; family Ruminococcaceae; genus UBA3855. The sequence continues at coordinate 22,022 of CACZPI010000015.1, forward strand.
TCTTCTGGGTCATGGCATCGGTGAGCTGTGCGCCGGCAAGGGCATCCCAGTCGGTGGTCACGACCGTAGCCTTGGGATTCTTTTCGCGCAGGAGGGCAACGACCTCACTGAGCTTCTGCTCGGACATGCCCTGGGTATGGGACAGGATCAGGCAGGAGGCATAGGTGATCTGGTTGTCGAAGAACTCACCGAAATTCTTCTGGTACATCTTGCACTTCTTGGCATCGACCACGGTGGTGAAGCCGTCAAGCTCCACGCCCTCCATGTGAAGATTCTGCACGGCGCGGATGACATCGGACAGCTTGCCGACGCCGGACGGCTCGATCAGGATGCGGTCGGGCTGGTACTGCTCAAGCACCTGCTCAAGCGCCTTGCCGAAATCACCGACGAGGGAGCAGCAGATGCAGCCGGAATTCATCTCTGTGACCTCAATGCCGGCATCCTGCAGGAAGCCGCCGTCAATACCGATCTGGCCGAATTCGTTCTCAATGAGCACCAGCTTTTCGTTCTGGTATGCCTCTGCGATCAGCTTCTTGATGAGCGTGGTCTTGCCAGCGCCGAGGAAGCCGGAAAAAATCGTGATCTTTGTCATACTACGCACTCTCTTTCTTTCATTGGGATATGCCGCCGCGGAAGCCTTCCCCCGCTTTGGCTGCACCTTCTATTATACCACATCCCGCAGGGGAATGCAAGCGATGTTAGCCGGATTTCAGGAAACTTTCACATTGCACCAAAGCAGAAAAATGCAGAGGGAATCGCTCCCTCTGCATCTGTGATCTTATTCTGTCTTGACGCCTGCCATGAAATCATCCATTGTGACCTGTACACGGGGATTGCCGTCGGCATCGTCCTCGATCATGACGACCGATTTCATCGTGACCGGAGAGGTCGGTGCGGACATGTCACCGTCCATGCCCATGGCACGCGGCACCTCCAGAAACTGATCGACGACCTCCATGCCCTCGGTCACCTTGCCGAAGGCTGCATAATTTCCGTCGAGGAAGGTGCAGGAATCCGAATAGCAGATGAAGAACTGGCTCGACGCACTGTCCATGACCTGTGTACGCGCCATGGATACGACGCCGCGGGTATGGGACAGATCGTTCTGCACGCCGTTGGCCGCAAATTCGCCCTTGATGGACGCGGCCTCCTTGCCGGCGGAGGAGCCGTCACCGCCCTGCGCCATGAAGCCCTCTACGATCCGGTGGAAGTTCAGGCCGTCATAGAAGCCCTCCTGCACCAGATTCTCGAAATTCTCGCAGGTGATCGGCGCCTTGTCCGGGTAGAGCGTGATGATGAAGGTATTCTCCGGCAGCTCGCCGGTCTGTGCTTCACCCTCTGCCTGTGCCTCACCATTCTGTGCGGCGGGGGCAGCCGTCTGCTGTGTGGTGCTTGTTTCCTGCTTGCCGCCGCATCCGGTCAGGATGCCGCAGAGCAGAAGGCCTGCGGTCAGTGCCGCAAAAATTCTGTGCTTCATTGTCCCGATGCACCTCACTTTGTACGATGGAGCCAGGTATAGCCGACATCCAGTGCATCATAGAGCGTGTTGCGCTCTGCCTGCTGCACGATCGCTTCGATCGGGCTGAGTCCCTCGTCGGTCTTCATCTTGAAGAAGCGTACCTTCTCCGCGATCTTCACGCCGTTTTCCTCCTTGGACTTCTCCACATGCAGCATGATGACATGCTCGGCATTCATAAAGCCGTAGTACATGTCATCGCCCTTGCGGACAAGCGGATAGCCCTTATATGTCATGAATTCCATGGTGAATTCTCCTTTCGTATTCAGGTTTTGGCCGGTTTACTGCCACGACTCCCGGAAGCTCTGCGACGCATCGTCGAATACAGACAGATTGTATGCCAGCGTATCCAGACACGATGTCCGGATGATATAGCTCGGCACGCCGTCGCGTGCGACCATCATTTTCAGGTCGCTGATCTGGTAGAAGCTGATGGTGTAATCCTCGCGCCCGTTGAGCGTCGTGATATGCACCTCGCCGTCCGGCTCACGGTCGGGCAGCTCTTCAAAGCACATCTCCTCGCCGTAAATATTCAGCAGGAACCGGTACAGCAGCCGGAATCTTTCGGTCTCGATCTCCTTGGTGCCCTCCTTGACCTCAAAGCCGGTGTCATCGCTGCCGTTGCCGTCGCAGGTGAAGTGCCTCTCCTCCCCGCGGGCAGATACGTCGAGCGTTTTGATATTCCAGACATAGGTGTTGAAGATATTCGCGGAGGTAATGTCCCCCGGCTGCACTGTTGCCCAGATATCTTCCTCGGCCGTCACGCCGTAGAGCAGATTCTCACCTGCAAGATAGGTGTAATACAGTGTCTTTCCGTCGGCATTTTCGTAGGTATCACCGATGGTGAGCGTGTAGCTCTCTCCATTGTCACAATTCATGACGACCGTACAGAACGGATCATCCAGTCCGGCGCGTTTCAGATCGGCTTCTGTCGGATGCACCTGTGCAATTTCACAGGCCTCCAGCCCGAACATGCCGTTGGTCACATCCACCGACCGGTCTACGCTCAGATACGAGAACAGCGGCTCGCGCAGCACATGGGTCGCAGCCGTACCGCCGATGGAATCATCCTCGGCATTGGCATGGTCGTACTCCATGTACATGTCCCAGTCCAGATCCTTCCGGGTGATGCGGACATTCTCCACGATGGGGTAAACGTCCTGCTCCGGCTCGGCAAGTACAACATTACTGATGAATGCCTCCGGCGCCTTCTGGTAATTGGCCACCAGCGAGGTATTCACGAGATACACCTTGTCACCGGCCATGCAGTAGGTCTTGGCCGCATCCATCGGGGACTTGTCACCGACCAGCAGATGGAATTTAATGCCGTCCACATAGTCGATATCGACCGTTGCTGCCGGATCTGCCAGGCCGTACTTGGCGGGGTCTGCGGGATCTTCCTCCACAAGCTCCGCCGCCTCCATCTGGCTGCCGTTCTTGGCAAGGGTGGAAACGAGATTCTGGTCAAGCCGGATGTCCTCCCAGCCCTCGATCCCGTACTGCTCTGCTGCCGTCAGCTCGGCTGTCAGACGCTTGACGGTGAAGGTATCGGCATTGGAAATGCGGATCTCGCTGACATTGTCGGCAACGCCCTCATTCAGAAGGAGCCCTGCCTTTTCGTCCGGATCCGTCAGGCTGTCAAGCACGGAATCCGGATCCGCGCCGCCGTCGTCATTCTTCAGCAGCAGCACCGCCGCTGCCGTACCCGCTGCCAGTCCGAGCAGCAGGCATCCGCAGGCAAGGAGCACCTTGGCATTTTTGGACATGCCGCCGGTCTTCTCTGCCTGCTGTTCGCTCCGGGGTGCATCACCGAAAATGGAATCCGCCTCTGCGCTCTCATTCTCGGCAATGTACGCAGAATTCTGCTGTTCTTCACTCATTTATTTCGTCTCCTTAGGATCACTACCACACCGGCTGCAAACACGACTGCCGGGATCAGGAATACGCATACCATCGAACCGCGCATCTCACCGGTCGAAAGGCTGAGCGTCTCATTCGTCAGCGACTTCTCGGAGATGATGAGTCCGGAGCCCTTGCCGGTCATGGTATTGACGGCGCTGACCAGATATTGTGCGTTGTTGTAGGATGCATCCTGCATCACATTGGCATCCGACAGCATCATCGAACCGAGCACCATGATGCTCGACTGATGGGTGATGTTGTCAATGTTCGTGCGGCGCTTGGTGACGGCTGCGACCGTCTGGGCACCGGCAGCGGATTTGTCGGCGCTCTCCGTATCGGCACCCATATCATTGAGGTATACGGTATCCGAGGTCTGGAGCAGCGCAGAGGTAATGCCGGAGGTCTTGGAATCCCACAGCAGCTCGATCGGACGGCAAAGCGGCGCCACGATCGGCAGAGCGGCATTCGACAGGCCTGCGGAATAATCGGTATCGGTGATCGAAGCGACCGGAACGGCTGCATTGCCGATGGCCAGTGCCACCTGCTGTGCCGCATCCGGATTGCCCTC
>CACZPI010000016.1 GCA_902783005.1 uncultured Ruminococcus sp.
ACCATTCTCAACGGTCTGGAACGCCGCGGGCTGCTTGACCCGCCGGATGACGGGCAGACATTGGCGCAGCGGCTTGACCGGGGCGTGCGCGAGGGGTATCTGACGGCCGTTCTGCACCGGGCAATGCTGGAGCCGGAGGACGCGCAGGAGGCATTTGCGCTTGCGCATGCGCCGGTGTTCGAGGAATGGCAGATCCGGGATGCGCTGGACTGGTTCTCCGGGAATGATGCGGAGTATGCAAAAGTCCTCCATTGGATGCGGGATGTGCTCTATCCGGATGCGCCGCGGGAGCTGTTTCAGGGAACCAAGCTTTGATCCCGGGTTTTTTCAGGTATGGAAAAGCCCGGATACGAAAAAATATCTAACAGAATATCGGCATTTTTCCAGGGAACCAGAGGGTTCTCTGGAATTTTTTTGTTTTGGTTCCTATACCTGATTCCGAATCTATAGTAGAATGGGATCAAGGGCAGGCGATATGCATGCTCCGGAGACCAATCCATCTGATATTACCGAAAGGAGTGTTTGCTATGAGCAACAACTACGAAGACAAGAACCCGGCCGAGAGATTCGCAGAATTTCTCCGACTCAAGAACAAGCTCGATGCATTCAATGAAAAGAATCAGTCGGAGCTTGCAGACCGCGTCTTTGCGCAGATGTGTGAAGCGATCCGCGAAAAGGGCTGGAACATCTACATGAAGGATCCGGATGCGCAGCGCATCATGCTGATGATGAAGGCAGGCGGCTGCTGTGTGTGCGTGGAGCTGAATCTGCACAAGCCGAGCAGCACGCTGGTATATGAGCTGACCTTCAAGGGGCTCGGATGCCTTGACCCTGAAAAGGTGCCTGAGCTTGCCGGAACGCTGGTTTCGATCAATGCAGAGATCCGCTTTGGTGCGTTCCAGTATCAGGAAAAGACCGGCGAGATCTCCCTGCGCTATACCCAGCTCTACCAGGGCTTTGCGACGGATGTGTTCCTCGAGGTGATCGACCATCTTGTTACCACGGCGGCCATGAATTACAGGCGCATTGCACGCTCTCTCGGCGTTGCCGTGAAGCCGTCTGCTGACATTCTCGGCGCGATCAGAGAGATGTTTGAGCGCAAGGATTCGGATGAGGATTCGCTGCTCGATGCACTCCTGAATGACGATGACGACGAAGATGATGATGCATCTATGCCGTTTTCGGCATTTCTTCCGAGCTTTTTGCCGGATGATGACGATGATGATGACGAGGACATTACCGACGACGAGGACTGATCTTGCCAGCCTTCCCCCGGATTCCGGGGGAAGGCAGAAAGGAGGTAACAACAAATGAAAACAGCAGTTGTAAGGCCGGAGGCGATCCCGGTGCGGAATATCGCCGAGACAAATGAAACCACCGTTACAAGCTGGAGAGGGATCCTGTCGACAATTCTGCTTGGGATTCTGCTCGTACTTGAGGGCATCCACGGCATTGTGACCGGTTCGTTTTTCATCATGCAGGACACAGAGCCAGACGTTTTGCATTATGCGGCATTGCTGGCAGCGCTGATTCTGCTTGGGGTCATCTCGTCTTTATATTTCTCCCGGATCGCGGCAGATGAGAAGCGCATCCTGCTCTTTGGTACAGCAGCCCGCCTGTTCAATACGCCGGCCGTGTTGCTCGGCGGCATCTTGCTGATCGGTGCAGTAACGAATCAGGTAGAAGAAGGCACAGCACTTCTGGAAGCACTCAAACAGAATGCGGCGATCTTTGTCGTCCTGCTTGCCCAGACGGTCTGGACAGAGGTTCTCAGGGCATGGATGATCGGCATTCGGGATAATGAAGATGATGAGACACCCGTGCCGGCGGCGAGTCCGGCCATGGCTGCTGTACTTCTGACGGTGAGCTTTCTGAGCACAGGGTTCCTGATTGCAGAGCTCGCATATATCTTTCCGCTCCGATCCGGCCAAAGTCTTGGCGCATGGCTCACAAGCCTTCTTCCTTACCTGAGAAGCCGCGGCAGCATGCCGTTTCTCAACGTCTACCAGATCAACCGTCCTTCATGGGCGCTTGTTCTGGCCGGCATCCGCAGCAGCTTCCGCGAAGCAGGGGCAGCATACCTGCTGTGCCTTGCGCCGGTGATTGTGATGGCGTTCTTTTCTGCGGCGGATGCTGCATTACAGAAGGCCGGGGTTATGTATAAAGCCGGGTCACAGACCTTGCGGGATCTGTGCGAACGCAGCAATAAAATCTTTTCGCAGATCCCGCATACCACCTGCCGGTGTCCGGAGCACAGGGATGCCAAGCCGATCGCGGTGTATCCATTTCCCTTGGATAGGCTCCGCGTGGAGCAAGCCGATCTTATCCCCGGCGTGCATGAAGCAATCCGTCAGAAAGCAAGCAGAGACGGCATGGATCCGGATGCAGCCGCAGCCGACGCGACATTCACCAGGGAAGATGCCACGGTATATGCAGGAACAAGCGGAGAGCGATTGCAGCCGACGCATTTTATCTGTAGCGAATGCTATAACACGATCCCACGGACGATGACAGGAAAGGAAAAAAGCAGAGGCGAAATCATAACTGTCCATGTGACTGCATCGATGATGACAGGTAAAACAACGGCACTGGCAGCTCTTAAATATGTGCTTTTCTGTCTGAATGCCGACGGCGCCTATGACCGCCATTACTGGGATACAGTCACGCAGGACTTCCCGACAGCGCTGCCGGATGATACCCCGATCAATATATATCAGGCACCTCCCCTTCTGCTGGAATACCGACACCATGTCTATGCGTTTACCGACCATGCCGGTGAGCATGCGGATCTCCTTGCGACAACCCACCTCGGCGGCGTGCTCATGGTTTGTGTGGACATTCAGGATACGCCGTCCGTCATGCATGCGGTCACCATACTGCGCAGCCTCCTGGCTGCAAAAAAGACCCCCCGACGAATCGTGATCGTACTCACAAAGGCCGATCTGATTGACGAGGCACCGGAGCTGATGAAAAAGCGCGGGATCCGGCAGAGAAGCAAGGCCGTCAGAAACTTCCTGATCGAATGTTCAGACGAACAGGATGGGCTCCGGGAGCTGGTCAAGACCGCAGATGCATTTGAAAGACGAGCGATCAAACCGCTGTATACCATGTTCAGCGCAACAGGCGGCCCGTGTGAAGGGAAGAAACCGCTTGCCGGCAAGGCAGAGCCGCAGTATGTCGAAGAGCTGATGCAGGCGCTGCTCGGGGAGGGATTGGCATGAAGCAGATCGGCGTCTACCAAAAAAAATCGCGTGCTTATGAGGCAACCGGCTGCATCGTGGAAGAACAGATCCTCGAGCGCTTCGGGGCATTCCCTGCGGACAAGCCAGAGGGGTACTACTGTCTCTCCGTGAAGGAACCAAAGGTTTTGTATGTTACGGTTGAAAAAACGGTTTCTATGGAGGATCTCAGGGGATCGCGGAAATATGTGGTGTATCTTCCCGATGATCTGCCGGAAGCGGATCCGGAAACGGCGGCTGCGATCTTGAATGCCTACTGCAAGCAGACAGGCACTGTCCGTGCGCATCCCGCAGAAGCTGCGGCAGCCCTTGTACTGCTCGATTCGCTCCCGCCGGAGATCCGCAGAAGCCTGATCCTGACAGGGCATGCGCTGCCGGGCGCTGTCTGTGCGGATCCGGATGCACCGCCTGCCAAAGCCGATCCGGTGTGTACGGCATTCCTCCGTGAACCGAAGATCTTTGCGAGACTTCCGCAGGAATTCGCCTCCGAGGTGCAATTTAGACCGCTAACACCAAGGCTCTTTAAGAATACACTGGAAAGGCTGTACGAAGATGCCCGGAAACCAGTGACGCCGGCAAAGCTCCCCGCGGACTGGCACCGGAACCCCCTGCTTGCAAATGCGATGCTGCTCCGGTACAGCAAGGTTCCGATCCCGCTGTCCGTATCGGCGGATACACTCTGGGAAAGCACGAGCCCGCAGCAGATCGCGGCATTCGGTCAGCAGACTCTTTCCGATCCGGCACTCGCCTTTGCACTTCCCATTACCCGCGGCAGATTTGCCGCACTTGACAGTGCATTCCGTGCGCTTGCGGTGGATCAGGATGCGCCGGAGGGACGGCTTGCGCTGGGCTTCATGCTGGCATTTCTGCCGCGGAGAGACGCAAGGATCCTTGCCGGACAGTATCACATGAGCCGCGGTGCCTGCTACAGTGTGTGTACGGCCTATTACCTGACCTGCCTGTCTGTCCGGGAGCGGTTCCGCTTTGCACAGACGCTCGCGGAAAAGTCCGGTATCAGAGATCAGGGAGAGCTCTACCGCATGATCTGGACAGGCAGACTGGATCGCATCCGCAGCATTTTTCTGCAAAAACCGATCATAATTCGATTCAGATTAAGGAGGTAATCAAATGAAATACGCAATTTTAGCAGCCGCAGTCATTCTCCTGATTTCCCAAAAAGCCAGGAAGAAGCTGATCGCGCTCCTTCTTGCAGCCCTGGTCGCAGGCGGCCTGATCGCCGCCGCCGCGCTTGACGATCGCATGAACGAGGTTGCCTCCCAGGCCGGAACGATTTTCGGATCCATCGACTTGCGTGACGACAACAAGGCATATTATGACCAGTTTGTCACACCGCATGACAAGAAGATCCACACATCCCTCATCCTCGGACTGGATGCCAGCGGAAAGCGTGCAGACATCATTCTGCTGGCCGTTGCGACCGACACGGAAATTTCGATCCTGTCTATTCCGAGAGATACCATTGTGAAAATCAGCCCTTTCTCCGAGGACACTTGTAAGCTCTCGGAGGTCATGGCGCTCACGGGAGAGAGCCCGCCCGAGCTTGGACTGGTTCATGCGCTGAACCTGAATTTCGGCCTTGAGGTCAGCGCGATCACGGAGCTGCGCTTCGCCGCGATCCCGGAGGGAATCAAACAGTTATTTGACGACTCGGTCTGTGTCGAAATGAGCGATATCGAAGTCGCAGGCCTGAATCAGTGTGCCGAAGACTGCTATAAACGCTGCGGCGAAAGCGAAGGCGAACTCAAGGACTACTGCATCCTTGATGAAAACGGCGAGGTCGCCTTCCGTGAAGAGCTTGCATGGCTTTGTGACCCGGCCAATTTCGCCGCAGAGATCCGTGACGGGGTGCCTGTTGAAAAGGACGGGACACCCGCAAAGGCAAGGAATGAACAGCTATACAAGATTAATGATTTGCTTTCCGAATACCACGGGGACTTCGAGCCGCTCAGCGATGAAAAGAAACCGTATTACCTCAACGGCAGGCAATTCCTGGCATGCCTGCGCAAGCGGCATTGCTACGCGAACCAGGCACAGACGCGCACGGAAACTGCGGCGCTGCTGCTGACCGATCTGGTTCCGCTTTTCATTCAGAAGAGCACGGCAGACGAAAATTACGTGAAAAGAGTCGAGGCATTCTGCACCTATTGCGGTGAAAATGCGCTTTTGCGGACGTCATATGAGAGCATGGACGAGATCAAAGCGGCATTCCTTTCTCCGCTGCGCCCAATCACCAACGGCATTGTGCGGGACGGAAAACGCTGCACCACGCTTCCCTATTGGGACATGAATTACGGCGATGTGCTGATCGGAAATTACGTTTCTCCGCGGGATATGACCGCTTATCTGCTCTATGATGAAAGAGAGGGGGAATGAATGATGCAGAAGCTCTGGCTCTTTCTGGAAAGGCGTGCCGAGGTGCTGGCACTCATTGTGCTTGCCTATTTCGCGCCGCATCTATCGGGTGCATTCTCCCTTGTGTACGCTGCCGTGCTCACGTCAGCAGCGGTCTGGAAGCAGCTTCACCCGCCGATGAGCCCTTCGACGCTCACAGGATTGTGTACATTTCTGGCCGAGATTTCCGGTATCTTTATGGCCTATGAGCATGCCCCGCTGTTTTGCGTATTTATTACAGGTTTTTTTGTGTTTTTCTTCCGGCTCATCCGCAATGCTCCGGCGCTTCCGGGGGTACGGACAAATGCCCTCCTGCTGCTGGTCGGCTCTCTGGCGGGGTATTTCATCGGCGCTTTCGTTGGGAAGACAGTGTGGAGCATCGCCTTCACAGAGGCGGTATTCGTCTCCGGAATCCTTCTCCTGCCGCACAATCCGTTGTCCGTGCTCGCCGCGCTGGCGTTTTCCGGTGCAATGCTGCTGCTTGTCGGAGAGACGGGGACTGCCATGGTGCTCATCCTGACTGCCGGTGCCCTGCTCCTGCTGCACGGCTCGATGCTGACAAAGTACCTCACATGTCTGGCAGGCCTTGCTTCATTTGCTGCATGGGCATTTGTGTACCTGGAAGGCGGCATCTACCAGAGCTTGTGGCGGCTGTCCGCAGATGCGTCATGGCGAAGAATGCTCCAGCGGCTGTTTTTTGATTACCAGAACACAGACCAGCTTGTCCTGCTGCGGCGCCTTGCTGACAGAGGCATGCGCGATCGGTTGTTCTTGCTGATCGCACCCGCAGAACCCGTGCAGATCGTTACCAACTCGACAAGCACCTATACCGCTGTAAGCGATTTCTGTTACAGTCTGATGCAGTTCAGCATGGGCTTTTACCCCATGATTCTGGTTGCAGCAGCGATCATCCTCTATGCCGCCGCGGTCAATCATCATCGCCATAGCAGATTGGTAGTCATTCCTCTGCTGCTGCTGTTCCAGACTGTCATTCATGTGTTCGGCAACAAAATGCTGTTTCCGTTTTCCGGCATCCCGCTGCCGTTCCTGTCCTACGCCGACTCGTTCAATACGCTTTTCTTTGCAATGGCTGCGCTGCTGACATGCGCGGAGCTGCAAGGGGAAGAGGAGGCATAACCGAAAGGAGAATTCAAGATGAAACGAATGTTCGCAGTTGCAGCTCTGCTGCTGTATGGCCTTGCATCGACCGGCTGTGCCCGTCAGATGCAGGCAATGGATCGTTATGACGCGCAGATCACGATGAACGCCAGAGCGGATACACCCGAGACAGAGGCGGCCTCTGAGGATATGGCTGTCCTGGAACAGAACGCGCGTGCCGATGCGGCCAATGATACCGACTGTTATTCCGGAAATATCTATGACACCAACGGCGTTTTGCTGAGTTGGACAGGCTTTACGGAGGACGGCAGCGCTTACCGGGCATATGCTTCCGATTGCGAGGAAATGCTATCGAATACCTTCGATAGCGCAACGCACGGCCTGCATTATCTGTGGAGAGGAATTTTGAAGATGCAGAACCCGCATCCCTGTGATTACAGCGACGACATCGGCATGAGCGTGCAGACCTATCTGGACGCAGATCTGATGCAGCGCATTTACGATACCATGACGGCGCTTGATGCAGAGGGAGCGGCAACGGTCATGCGTGTGCAGGACAATGCAATGCTGGCCATGGTTTCGACCAACGGCTACAGCCCGACCGCGCTGCAGCTTGATCCGAATTACGAAATGCCCGCCGAAGCCCGCAACCGCGTGATGGAAGCGCTTCCGCCGGGCTCTGTGATGAAGATGCTTTCCGCCCCGATTTGCGCCCGGCACGGGATCGGCGTCGGCGGCAATACTGTTCTCGATCAGAACGAATGGGAGGGCATCCACAATGCCGATCACTGGTCTGGCAAGGTTTACAGCAAGGAAATCGACCTCTATACCGCGACGGTTCTTTCCCGGAATGTCTTCTTTGCCAAGGCGGCAGATGCCATCGGAATGACGCAGTTTGCAGCGGATCTGGAGGAGCTGTTCTGCCTGACGGACGCAGGAATCGAGTGCGATTACGGCATGCTGCTGCCTGCCGGCAGCCTGAATCTCCTGGAGAGCAGCACCGACAATCTCCGACGCACAGCCTTCGGTCAGGGCAAGGTCAGAATGACACTGCCATATCTGTCGATGGTGACCGCAGCTGTCTGCACGGACGGCAGACTGGAGGTGCCGCTGACGCGCAAGGCGACCCTTGACACCAATACAGGCGAAGTCATTTCGATGCAGACTGAGACACAACTGCTGTCTGTGATCCCGGAATCCTGCCTGACGGAGACGAAAAGCGCCATGTATGAGGTGGCCAATCACCTGCAAATGAAAACCTTCCCGAAAAATTGGGAAATTTTCGCAAAGACCGGCACGGCAAGCTATGGCAGCAGCGAAGCGCATTATATCTGTTCGTTTGTCCGCCCGCATGACGGGACGGATGCGGACGGCTATGTGGTCTCCATACGCGTGGACAACTCAATCAACAACTATGCCAGTCAGGATTCCTATGTCTTTGAGGCTGTCCTGAGGGAAGTGATCCCATTCGATTGATTGAAAGGAGTGAGCATATGAACCACACCAGCGTCTTCATCAGCATCGCGGCGACTGTTCTGGCTGCGGCGGTCGTGTTTTCGGGAGTCAGGCCGGTCTCTCTGCAAAAGGAACGGGAGCATGCAGCTGCATTCACTTCTTCTGTATCCTCCACAGGGGGGTACAGAAGGGGGAAGATCCTCTCAGAGGAAAACAAGCTGCTTGTCAGTACAAAGACGTCTTTTGCCGGGGACGGCAGCGAACAGGCATGGCGAGAAATGGATCCTGCGGCGGCGGAGGTGTTCTCCGGGCTGATCGGCACCTTTACCGGCGGGATCGACCAGAATCTTGAAGCGATCCTGCGCAGCCAGAATCCCACGCCCACGAACGATGAAACAGGCCAGTCTGTCCAGCTTACAGTCAGCCTCGATGACAGCACCGCGCTGCATCAATACCTGACAGTACACAGGATCACCGCAGGAATGGTGATTTCGGAAGCAGACGGCGCTATACATGCCATTGTTTCCACGCCGTCCTTTGACCAGAATCGGTATCGGATTTCGGAGCGCTACCGGGCATCTCTCACGCAGACAGCTTCCCTGAAGTATCTGCCCTTTGCTGAAATGGAGATGCCTGAGGAGATCCTCCGGCCGCTGCTGGACGCACGCTTCGGCGGCGAGCTGCCTGGGGCATCACTCCTCAATGCATGCCTTCGGGATGAAATGGGGCTCGACGCATGCACGGAATGCGATTTTGGAACGCTGCATCCGGAATATGATGCTGTATCCGGCCGGATCCGCTGCCATATCGTGCAGCTTGGCACGCTGCTGTCAGCGATGGCAGGCAGCACAGGGGATGTTTACCGGCCGTATCTGGCCGCACGCACGGTGGATTCCGTCAGCGGCGCGGTGGTCACGGAAACGCAGCCCCATGTGCTTGGCACGATCCGCGGAGCCGCATCTATTACGCTCCCGCCGCAGGCAGTCTTTGAAACGGAGGAAGGGTGGCTGCTGTACGCCTATGAGGAAGCGTCACAGAGAACAGCGGTCATGACGATCTGCGACACCGGCTTTGACGGCATCGAAACACAGGAGGATGCACTTGCATGCTTTACCGCAGCACTTGAAACGATTGCCTGGTAAACGAAATCCCCCTCACCTTGCAGTGAGGGGGGCTGTTATCTGGTGCATTTGAGGGCATGTTTGCGGTCGTACATCTGCTTGTCGGCACGGATGAACACATCGTGAAAGGCGCGGTCGTGCTTGGCATCAAAATCCGTTGCACCCATGGCAATGACCGGCTGTCCCGGCGCCGGCTCCTCCATCATCCGGTTAAAGCCGGAAAAAAGCGCCTCCCGGTTGTCATAGTCCTCGCCTTCGAGGATCGCGACAAATTCATCGCCGCCGATCCGGAATACCGGCGAGTGCTGGAACTGCTTGCAGATGATCCGGCAGGCGGTGACAATAAACCGGTCACCGGCTTCATGACCCTGGGTATCATTGACCTCCTTGAGCCCGTTGACATCGAATACCGCAATGGCAAACACCGCATCCTTCCGCTCAATGGCGCTGTCCCATCTGGCTTCATGCTCCAGATACGCCAGCTTCGTCTTGACGCCGGTCAGGGCATCCTTGTAGGCAAGCACACGGGCATTGATAAGCTCCTGGTACTGCTCCTTCTCGCGCTGCACAGCCTGTTCAAGCTCTGCCTTGTACTCCTCCTTTTCATTGTTGACAACAAAGGTGTGAAGCAGGCAGGTTCCGAGCATATACGCCGCGGAATACAGCGGCAGATACGGATGCCAGAGCTGGATCATCAGGAATACCGCCATGATGATGCCGAAAAGTGCGATCGCCAGATAGCGGTTCCTTGCAGCCGCCCTGCCCCTTGCGATCGACAGGAATGCCTGCAATGCACTCAGGATCAGCAGCAAAATCTGTACGCTCAGCATCACATACCGGAACGGATTGGCACGGTACACGCACTGGGCATCCACCGAAAAGAGGATCGGCGTGAAGAGATTCAGACAGATCAGCGCCATCTCAGTGCCGACAAATATGCGCCCCGCATACAGAAGGAACCGCCCGTACCGGTTTTTCTCGCCAAGGTAGCTGACCACGAACTGTGTCCAGAACAGCACGCCGCACGCCATAGCCAGGAAATACAGCGTCGTGTCCAGATACAGCATGACTGCCAGCTTCATGCTTTCAATGATGCCCCACAGAACATCGGTAATATAGTACACCAGCACCGACACCAGAAAGCGCCGGTAATCCGTCCAGACCGGCTGACGCATCGCCTTGCTGCGCCTGAACAGAATGTCATTGTTTTCAATCAGGAGAATGAGAATCGCCAACGCTCCGATCGTTGCATAATACATGCCTGTCACTTCCTTCTGGTTCCGCTGAAGTCCATAGGGTACAGCGTACCATTTTCTATTATACAACATTGGATCCGAAAAATCAAGTCTGTTCCGGCAGAACCTTCCAGACCGGAAAAAGAAATGATATGCAACATATGGGCGTGAATTTGTCATTGATTTTGCCGGAGAATTCGTGTATGCTATAAATATGAACCCCGTGTGTCTAAATCAAAACAGATACAAAATTCTGCTTTCCGGAAATTCCGCGGCTTTTGCCGCACTGGCAATATGGCTACTGACAAAAAGGAGGAATCTGTATGAAACTGTTCCGATCCGTTGCAGCGGTTCTGACTGCTGCCGTCCTGTTCTGTGCGGGGCTGCCCCCTGCGCAGGAATCAAAGGCCTATGACCGGGAGGTCGTATACAGTGCCTTTCCTGCATCCGTCAACGGCGGCGAGCCGATCCGCGGCGTGGATGTTTCCAGCATCATTTCGATCGAGGAGGCCGGTGTGGTCTTCCATGACGAGGCCGGGAACGAAGCGGATCTGTTCCGGGTGCTGTACGATCATGATGTGAATTACATCCGTGTGCGCGTCTGGAATGAGCCGAATGACGGCGGCGGCCACAGCTACGGCGGCGGCAACAACGACGTCAATACCGCCTGCGAAATTGCAAGGCGGGCATCGGCATACGGCATGAAGCTGCTGGTGGACATTCAGTATTCCGATTTCTGGGCGGATCCCGCCAAGCAGCAGCGCCCGAAATACTGGGCAGAGCATGATCACGACACCCTTGCAGGCGAAATTTACAAATGGACGACCTGGGTGCTGACGGCCATCACCGAGGCCGGCGGCGACATCGGCATGGTGCAGGTCGGCAACGAGACGAACTGCCATTTCTGCGATGAAACCGATATGTACCAGATCTGCGACCTGTTCAAAAGCGGTGACAAGGCCGTGCGGGATTTCGACAGCAGCATTCTCATTGCGCACCATTTTGCCAATCCCTCCAATGTGGACAATTACTACTGGTATGCAAAGGTCCTGCAGGAATGCGCGGTCGATTACGACGTATTCGCGACCTCCTATTACCCTTACTGGCACGGCACCACGGAGAATCTGACCACCGTTCTGAAAACCATCGGGGATACCTACGGGAAATATGTGATGGTTGCCGAGACCGCCTACCCCTATACCTCCGATGACGGAGACACCTTCGGAAATGTGGTTTCCAGGGACTCCGCGGAGGCGGAATTCCGGTATGACATTTCCGTGGACGGACAGGCACAATGCCTGACGGATGTTTTCCAGGCGGTCGCGGACTGCGGCGGCAAGGGAATTGGTGTTTTCTACTGGGAACCGGCATGGCTGGGCGTTTCGGGGAAATCGTGGCAGGAGCAGAGTGATCTCTGGAGATCCCACGGCTCCGGCTGGGCAACGGAGTATGCGGCGGAATACGATCCGGATGTGACGCAGGCGGGCGGTTCCTCCTACGATAACCAGGCACTTTTCAGCTTTGACGGCTGCCCGCTCGAATCGCTTGACGTCTTCACCCGGATCCTGCCGAAGCAGGAAAAGCCGGAGATCGAGACCACGGAGCCTGAAACCGAAGCAACGCAGCCCGCTGCCGATCTGCGGACGGTGGAGATTACTGATGCTGTACGCGAGATCGACCGGGAAGGCAGGATCAAGTTCGGTGACGGGGGAGAATTCCGCTTTGCGGAGGATCTGCGTGATGCGGATGGAAGGGCACTGTCGGAGCTCCGGGAGCGCGACCGGGTCACGATCCGCTTTACCTACGATACACTGACCGGTGAAATCATCGAGATCGAATACCTGACGATCGAGCCTGTCCGCGGCGACCTTGATGCCGACCGGGCATGCGGCGTGACGGATGTGATCCTGCTCCAGAAATGGCTGCTGCATGCCGGAGAGCTGCCCGACGTACAAAGCGCGGATCTGAATGCAGACGGCATCGTGGACGTCTTTGACCTTGCCATGCTCAAGCATCTGCTGTTTGTGTAAGACCACACCCCCGCCCCCTGAAAACAGTTCATCCCCCTCGCCTTGCAGTGAGGGGGATCGTTTATGATTCAGGAAGGATCGTCCGGTTCCCCGCCGGCCCGGGAAAGGATCGGAGCGAGTTTTTCCATGGTCTCTTTGTAATTGAGACACCGGATCGTATAGCGCCTCGGCACCTCCGAGCGGAACCACACAGCCAGATGGCAGCCGCCCGTCCAGAATTGCCATATATGGCGGTAGATCTTGATTTTCACCACGCTGTCCGTATCGGCAATGATCGTGTGGAAGGTCGTTCCCCGGCAGCAGCGCATGCAGACGGATCCGTCTGCAATGGTCACGCCGTTGGTCAGCACCGCGGCGGCTTCTACGAGAATTTTCCAGGCGATCGGCAGAAAGAGCATGATCCGGAAGAAGGAAATGGCGCCTTCGAGCGGCGGGAAGATCGTCTGCGCCAGCTCAACAGCCGGGAAGAAGCGGTCGAGCTTGTCGAGCATCAGCACCGCCGCACCGCACAGCAGCGGCCGCCAGGTATAGCCCCACAGCGCCCAGAGGGACGGATGCAGATCCCGCCGGGTGCGCCGGTAATCGGGGAAAAGCATGGGGAGCGCTTCGTCAATTTCGCGGCGGGTCTGGATGGGCAGCCAGATCGGGATGCTTCCGCGCTGGTTGCCGTAGCCGGGAATGCTGACGGCGAGGGAATACACGCGGAAGAGCTTCGTCCAGAGATTCTGCCGCAGATCGGCGTAATTGACCTTTTCCGCCACGAGAATGTGATTGCGGCGGGTGAGCAGCCCCGAATGGATCGACACCGTATGCCGGTCGCTGTGCATGTCGAATTTGCCGTAGCGCAGGATGTTGATAATGAGCGACAACAGCCATGCAGCCGCAAGCACGATGATGACCGTAACGACGATGGGCGGGATGCCCGAGAGCTTGCGGGAGACATTTTCGGAGACTTCGTTGAAGCGGTCATTGAGCTGGAATTCCGTGATGAGATCCTGCACGATGCGCCGGAACTGAAAGAGAAATACCACGATGTACAAAAGCCCCGTGAAGCTGTTGGAGAAGATGACGGAAAAGAGCAGGATCCGCCAGAATCCGCCCTTGTGCTCGGCGTGGTGCCGCCGCCCCTGCCGGACATGGGGCGCAGCGGAGAGAAAGAGCGATTCATCCCGCATCCGGATCATCAGCCGGATGTCAGTCGAGGACAGCAGCCCCGCCGCCGTATCGGCATAGACATAGGAAGCGCCGATCGGCCGCATCCAGAACGGATGCTCAATGGTCAGCGCCGTCAGATTGCGCAGCGGCAGATAGCGCCGGCGCGTGACGAGAATGCCCTCCTGCACATAGATCTGGCCGTTTTCCACTGCAAATTCCCGGAAGAACCAGTCCAGCACCCCATAGCCGAGAATGGCCAGCAGGATCAGCAGGTCGAACCACGCGCCCCGCAGCCAGACCATGACCTCCTCTGCCGAGGCAATGTGGTACGCACCGCGGATCAGCGGGAAGATCAGCAGCCAGATGCTTCTGGTGCTCCGGCGCAGCGCCCGCAGCGGATGCTCACGATGCATGGAACACCCCCCGTTCCTCAAGGAATGCCGTCAGGGAAGCGCGATCCTTCCTGCCAAGGAAGGGGATGGTGAGCTGTCCGCCGTAGACATAGAGAATGATGAAATTGAAGCCGAGAATGCCGTCGAAGGGGCCGGAGATGAGCTGCACGAACTGCACCCGGTCGATGCGGACGGCCTGCATGCGTTTGAAGAAGATCCCCGCGGTCAGGGTGATCTGGGAGGAGGTACATACACAGCGGATGCGCCGGAAGAATGCCGGCAGCAGGAAAAAGCTCAGGATCAGACCGCTTCCGGCGAATAACGCGGCGACGATCCACATAATCCTGTACCAGCGGGATAAAAACAGCACCGCTGCCCCGCACAGCAATGCAGCGATCAGGCAGATCCCGATCTGCAGCAGCGTCAGTGCGGCGATGTCTGCACGGTATTCTTTCACAGGGCGTACCTCCTTTCCGATGTCGCTTTTCTTATTATAGCATAAATCACAGCAGAAATGCAATAGCGCAGGAAAAGAAAGGGCGGCATTCCCCCAAATCGCATTCAGGAGCTGATCTCATGACCGAATTACTCGAATCCGTCAATCAGACGCTGTGGGGCACCGGGCTGGTGCTGCTCCTTCTGGGGACAGGTGCCTTCTGCATCGTGACCGACCGGATGGCGGCGGTGCGCTCCCTCCGGCATCTTGGGAAG
>CACZPI010000017.1 GCA_902783005.1 uncultured Ruminococcus sp.
TCATCCGGGCGCTTGACAGCATGTCGGCGCCGACTTCGGCAGCGACACAGGGCACGGAAACCATCGGCGCTTACAGCCTGACGTATACCTATGCCAACGCCGGACAGAAGCTGTGTTTTCTCAAAAACGAGCTGAAGGATCTGGGACTGTACCGGCCGCAGCAGTTCGGGGCACTGGAGCTTTATGCTTCTGATGCGGATGGAGATGATGCGTAATGTTTACCAATAAGCCTGCCTGCACGATCTGGGAGAAGACGGTACAAAACCGGAATCCCGTCTATATCCGGCATGTAATGGGGCCGGTGTACTGGGAGGATACGCACGGCGAGACAGCCGGCAGCATTGCCCGTGATCCGGAGGACAAAGCGCTGTGCATCATCCATGCGCCGCTGGTGACGTACCTGCCCGGGCGCGACGACCGTATTCTCCCCGGGGAATGCGCAGACGAACAGCCGCCGCAGAATGCCCTGACCGTGACGTCCGTCAAGGATTTCCGGTACGGCTCTGCGGCGGTGGCGCATATCGAGGTGACGGCAAAATGATGCGATTCAAAGGACTGACGCTCTCCGGTGATCTGGCAGCGGGGCTGTCGGGGGTATTCCGGAGGACACAGAGGAAGCTCGATGAAGAGGTTATCCGGCAGATGCAGCCGTATGTCCCCGTAGCAGACAGCAAATACCGGAATTTCGGAAAAATGAGCCGCTCTCACCGGATCGCCAGCCCCGGCGTCATTATCAATACCGAGCCGAAGGCGCGGCGGGAATACTACACCAATGCCGGCCACGGCGCACTCGGTGTGAATGCTGTCAGAGGCAGCACCGGTCTGCGGGGAAAATACTGGTTCGAGCGCATGAAGGCCGATCATAAAGCGGAGATCCGCAGGAAGGTGTGGAAATGAAACCGATCATTGATTGCATCCGTACATATCTGTGCGGATTTCCGGGATTGAAGGACGGCCTGTTCGGTGTGGATTACCTCGGCGCAGAGGCTACGGAATACACGGTCGAGGCGGTGCCCTGCGATCCGGTATTCCGGCAGTATACGGACGGCGGGTGCATGAAGCAGTTCCTGTTCCTGTTCGGCTCCCGCGAGTGGTACAGCGCCGATGCAGCACGGAACACGGAGAATCTCGGATTCTATGAGGAATTTGAACGATGGATCCGGAAAAACAACTACGACGGTATCCTCCCGGATCTTGACGGCCGGGAGGCATACGGCATTGAAGTCATGACAGGCGGGTATGTATTTGATGCCGATACGAATACAGCGCGGTATCAGATGCAGCTCCGGCTGACGTATTTTGATAAGGAGGATTATCCATGACACCCAGACACAAGATCCTGGCATTCTACGGCGTTCCGACGACAAGCAGCGGAACGACCACGATCACCTACACGCGCATGAAGTATTTCACGCAGCTCTCCCACGCAAAGAATCCGCAGGAATACAACCGCAAATATGTGGATGAGGAGAACCAGCGCAATGATGTGACCGGCTACAATCCGCAGTATGATTATGCATTTGACCGCACGAACGGCGATGCTGTTCTTGAGGACATTCTGGACATCACCAACAATGAGTGGGTCGGTGAGGATGCCGTGCGCACCATCATCCTGGTCGATACAGAGACCGGGAACGCCATCAAGCGCGATTACGCCGTGATCCCCGGCTCCGAAGGTGATGACGTGAATGTCTACACGCATTCCGGTTCTATGAAGGCGCACGGTGAAAAGACAACCGGTACGGCATCGAGCACGGACAGCTGGCAGACCGTGACATTCACGTCCTCCGTTCCGCCGACACCGCCGATCCCGCCGGAAGGCTGATACAGGAGGTAACACATGAAGACATGGAATGTAAACGGCTGCGAGCTGCATCTGGATCTGACAGATGCCGATGCTGTCGAACGGTATGAAAGCGCATTCGATCAGCTCAGTGAAGAAGCGGCGCAGATCCCGGAGGATGCGCGTGCATCGGTTCGCATCAGAGCCTATTGCGCGATGTACCGGCGGCTGTATGACCGGATCTTCGGGGAAGGCACCTCCGAACAGATCTTCCGGGAGATTCCCGACAATACCACGGCATATGACGAGGTCTATGCGTCATTCCTCGAATTTGCGGCAGCGCAGACCACCGAGATCGCCAAGGCGAAGGCAGAACGGACGGAGCATCTGCGCCGGTTCCTCCCGAATCGGGCACAGCGCAGGGCGGGAAAATGAGAAATCTGCTCTGCGAGCCGCTTCCGGATGCGGTGACAGCGGCCGGGCAGGAATATCCGGTCTGTACGGATTTTCGGGACTGGATCCGGTTTGCCGGGCTGCTCGGGAGCAAGGAACTGACCAATACGGAAAAATTGCAGACGGCATGGCTCTGGTTTCTGGAGCCGCCGTCTGTTTTTTCGGAGGAGCTGCTCCGGGCGCTGATCGGGTTTTATCGCGGTGCCGCACCGCAGCCGGAGGAATCCGATCCGGAGGAGCCGACGATCCCGCGGCCGCCGACATTTGACTGGACTGTGGATGCCGGGTATGTGCTCGGTGATTTCCGGCGCTTTTACGGCATGGATCTGCTGCGGATCGAATACCTGCACTGGTGGGAATTCCGGGCGCTGTTTGAAGCGCTGCCGGATGATTCCTGCGTTATGAAACGCATTGCCTACCGTGGGGCGGATCTCTCACAGATCAAAAATGAATCAGAGCGCAGGCGGGTGGCGCGGATCCAGCGGATGCTCGCCCTGCCGTTTACATATGACGATGAAATGATCGGCGCCGTGCTTTGGGAAGAGAGCTGAGGTGATGACAGATGCCGTTTGACGGTACACTGAAATTTGATACATCCATTGACCAGAAAGGCTTCAAGCTAGGACTGGACAATCTCGGCGGCATTGCAAAGGCAGGCATGGGCGCTGTCACGGCGGCCGTCGGCGCTGCGACCGGAGCGGTCACGGCTCTGCGCGGATATGCCGTATCGGTCGGGGAGAGCTTTGAGAGCAGCATGGCGCAGGTCATTGCGACCATGGGCATTACCAAAGATACGGTGCAGGACGGAGTCAACAGCTACGAGCTGCTGAAAAAGGCTGCCGCAGATGCAGGCGAATCGACCACATTCAGCGCATCCGAAGCGGCAGATGCACTCAATTATCTGGCGCTTGCGGGCTATTCCGCAGCGCAGGCATCCGAGGCGCTTCCGGCGGTGCTCGACCTTGCTGCGGCGGGCGGGCTTGATCTGGCGTATGCCTCTGATCTGGCAACAGATGCCATGGCCGCGCTCGGCATTGAGGCGACCAAGGAAAACCTGACTGCCTTTGGTGACCAAATGGCGAAAACCGCATCCAGGGCGAACACCTCAGTCGGCCAGCTCGGTGAAGCGATCCTCACGGTCGGCGGCACGGCGAAGGTGCTCGCCGGCGGAACCACAGAGCTGAATGCCGCGCTCGGTGTTCTGGCCAACCGCGGCATCAAGGGCGCAGAGGGCGGCACGCATCTGCGCAATATGATCCTCTCACTCTCGGCACCGACGGACACGGCAAAGCAGGCGCTTGACAGTCTCGGCGTTTCGGCGCTCGATGCACAGGGCAATATGCGCCCCCTGAATGCCGTCTTTGCTGATCTGCAAAGAGAGATGGACGGCATGAGCGACGGCGATACGGCTGCCGTTCTCAGCGACATCTTCAACAAGACCGATCTTGCCGCCGCACAGGCGATGATCGCCGGCTGCGGTGCGGAATTTGACAGCTTATCCGCCGAAATTGCAGACTGTGACGGCGCCATGTCGGACATGGCAAAAACCATGAACGACACGCTCGAGGGCGATATGAAGTCCCTCGGCTCCAAAGCAGAGGCATTCGGCATTGCGATGTATGACAGCCTGAACGACCCGCTGCGGGAGCTCGCCCAGCTTGGCGGAAGGTATGTTTCGCGGCTGACAGAAGCGTTTACAGAGGGCAGCTTTGACGGGCTTGCGCTCGAGCTCGGCAGTGTGCTCGGTGATGCGGTGACACAGCTCGCCGGTTACATCCCGACTCTGACAGACCTCGGCGCTTCGCTGATCGCATCCCTTGCAGAGGGGATTGCCCGGAATGCGCCAAAGATCGCGAGGACAGGCATCACGGCGGCTCTGACGCTGCTCGATGGACTTGCGGATGTTTCCACGGAGTTCCATGATCTGGGAGGTACACTTCTGACATCGGTCGCAGAGGGCGTCTCCAAACGGCTCCCGCGCATCCGTCGAATCACAAGAGAAGTGCTGACGGCGCTTGCGGTCTCACTGGAGCAGAATCTTCCTGTGATGCTGACGGCAGGGCTGGAGATCCTTGAAATGCTTCTCGGCGTTCTGACGGAAAACCTGCCGATGCTTGCTGATGCCGGCATCCGTATTGTGTCTGCTG
Organism: uncultured Ruminococcus sp.; assembly: GCA_902783005.1. Lineage (GTDB taxonomy): Bacteria > Bacillota > Clostridia > Oscillospirales > Ruminococcaceae > UBA3855. The sequence goes on from CACZPI010000017.1 coordinate 4,384, forward strand.
TCATCAAGGCAATCGTGACGCAGTTTCCAGCACTGACCGAGACGGGCTTGTCTCTCATGGAAACGCTGCTCGCGGCAATACTTGACAATCTCGCACCTCTGCTGGATGCAGGTGTGAGGCTGATTGCTGCATTTGCCAATGCACTGATGACGCGGGATGTGCTTGAACGGCTCATGCAAGCGGGAGTCATGCTGCTGTTTGCAGTGACGGACGCCCTGACCAACAATCTGCCGGTGCTACTCGGCGCCGCCGTGCAGATCATTGCATTCCTGACCGCCGAGCTGTTGAACCCAGAGAACGTTTCCCGGCTGTTTATTGTTGGCTTTTCAATCCTGACGGCGCTCCTGCATGCGGTCATTGACCACCTGCCGCTTCTGATCGGGGCGGCTGTGCAGATTGTGGAGTACCTGTGCAGAGAGCTTGTGACGCCGGACAATCTGACGGCACTGTTGACGGCGGGAGTGCTGATACTGTCGGCTGTCCTCGGCGCTATCATCGACAATCTGCCGCTGCTGATTGACACGGCGGCGGAGCTTCTCGATTATCTGGCCAAGGAACTCGTGACACCGGACAACATTGCCCGGCTGATCGGAGCCGCGGGAGACATCCTGCTGCTGATCGTAAATGCGATCGTGGACAACATCGACGATCTGCTGATCGCGGTGCAGGAGATCATCCTCTATCTGATTTCCGAGCTTCTGAAACCGGAGAATATCAAACAGCTCACAGAGACCGGCGTGGAGATCCTTGCGGCTTTGGCCGTCGGGCTTCTGAAAATCGCCGGCAGTCTTGCGGGATTTGCCTATGAGCTCCGGTCTGAGATCAAGGCACAGCTCGATTCCGTGGACTGGCTCGCGCTCGGCGTCTCTATCCTTGACGGCATCATCGCCGGCCTGACAGGGCTGGATGGCAGCTTCTTCGGGGAATTCAAGGACAACTTTGTCACCGGGCTCAAAGAGATCTTTGGTATTCATTCCCCGTCGAAGCTCATGCGCGATCTGATCGGCAGGAATCTGGCGCTCGGTGTCGGGGAAGGCTTTACGGAAAATCTGCCTGATTTCACTCCTGAGATCAAACCGGCAGCTTATGACGCTTTCCGTTCGCTCAGGCTCCCGCCGCTTGATGCCGGGGAAGACCTTACGGTAAATCTGCCGGATTTCATGCCCGAGATCGAACCGGCTGCCTACGATGCCCTGCGCACGCTCCGGCTTCAGCCGCTTGCGGCAGATGCCCCGGCGACGTCGGAGATCATTCACAATCATTACAGCAGCACCAGCATCACAGAGCACCACGGTACAAGCAGGGAAACCCCCGATGTCCCGCCGCCGGAATCGTCCGGCGACATTATCATTCCGGTGAGTATCGGCGGGCATCAGCTCGAAACGGTCGTCATTAAGGCAGCGCAGATCGCCAATGCCAGAAGCGGAGGGCAGACAATTTGAAATTCGTAGATATTTACCGGTATGACGGCGGCAACCTTGTACCGGTGGCCTTTGGCTGCATCCAGACGGGGACTGCGGAGATGCAGCGTACACCGATCACGAAGCGTTTTGTCATGGCAGACGGCACGCCCTGCACCTATCCTGCGGCCAACGATACGGCAGCCCTGACAGTGCATCTGGAATGTACGGCAGAACAGGCCAGACAGCTTGCTGCTGCCGTGCGCTTTGGTGTACTGGTCATGGCGGGTCTTCTGCTGCCCGCCGCAGAGCGGCAGGATCCGGTGTGCGGGCTGCTGCAGCAGACGCAGGGAATTCCGGTTCACATTACCGGCGCGGTGCAGATCCGGGAGGTTTCCTCCGGCATCTTTACGGCGGACATTCCGCTGCAGCTTGAACTGACGGACGGCGAGCCGTCCCGCAAGGGCGTTCCCTGCGTGACGCTGCCGCTCGGGTACGGGGACTGCCTGTTTCTGGACGGTGCAGCAGAGGCATTGGATGCGCAGCATTACCGGTGCCTTCGCGGCGGTATACCCGAACGCCGCAATGCCTATCTGACAAACGCCGATACGGTCACGATCCGCGCATACCTGGCATCGACCTCCGGCACCCCTGCAATGCAGGTGCTGCGGGGTGAAACGGTGCTTGGCAGCGCGGAGGGAGCCGACTGCACGGTATCTGCATCCCTTGTGATGCGGGAGAATCTGCTGACCGTCCGGCTGTATCATGCTTCTGCGCCGGCTCTCTTTAAGCCGCAGATCCTTCGGATTCCGGTATACAGACAGGGGTGAACCGAATGCTGATTCATGAACAGATTTCCGGTGTGCTCGAGCAGTACGATCACACCGCGGGTGCATGGAGCACCGCAGTCACGCTTTCCGATCACAATGTGATCTCGGCATCCTGCCGGAGACAGGTATGTGCGGACGGCGCCTTCGCGATCGGCGGTGTTTTTTCGGCAACGCTGTCGCTGGTCTGCCGCCTGCCCGGGATGACCACATTTCAGGTCAGGGGCGCACGCATCCGGCTGTATTCGCAGTATGACGGGGAGCCTGTCCCGCAGGCGATCGGTATATTCTATGTAACAGCCGCTTCCCGGGTAGGCGAGATCTTCACGATCGACGGACAGGATGCGATCGGCTGGCTTGACAGCTCGGCATATAACTGCCAGGACTATGATCTGGTGGGCGGCCTGGAAAAGTACCTGCTCCGGGAGTTCCCGGACGGACATAATATTCAGGCGTGGCTGGAACGGATCACGCCGGAGGTTGCAAAGATCGCCTATTGGCAGACTGGCATTCCGCAGCTTGTGACATGGGAGCATTACCATCCGGAACGCAATCAGGATGTGGATTACTGCAATGCAGATTATGCGTACTGGCTCTACGGAGACAACGGCATTGCCGATACAGATACGCCGCGCGATTTCTACCGCTGGCTGTCTGAGCTGGCCTGCGGATTTATCTACTCCAAGCCGGACAGCGGCAACCTGTCGCTCGGGCAGTTCGGGCAGCCGGAATACGGCACCGCACAGATCGGCATGGAGGACATTGAAGCGGATTCTTGTGACATTGCCGATTATACCATACAGGTGCAGCGTGCAACGCTTGTTTCCCAGCTGGCAGACGGCAGAGTCATCAAAGGAGATGCATGGATTACTGTCGATCACAGCGGGCACATTGCCATCCGGCACCAGATCGACAGCAATCCGTTTCTGGACGGCCATGCGAGCGCGACGGCGGCGACCGACATGAACCAGATGGCAATCAATCTTCGTGCTGCGACCGAGGCTTACTGCGGTGGCTGCACAGTCCGTCCGTTTCAGTGCCGTGTGCATCAGACAGCGCGGTTTCATCCCGGACAGAGGGTGCGAATCACATGGAAGCATTACGGGGAAGCATCTGCGGAAGTCTATGACAGCATTCTCACAGGGATGCAATGGGAATTCCGCGGCGGGTGGCAGCTCTGGTGCGGCGGCGAGGACAGCCGCGTGATGGCTGACTGCATGAAGGCGACCAAGGGAGACAAGGCGCTCAAAGAAGCGCGGAATCGCTGTGCTGCTATCGAAAAACAGATCGGAGGAGGATGAGACGGTGACCCGGAAATTTTATGAAACACTCGAGCCGATGGAATGCTTTGCCGGGGATACCACGCCGTATATCTGCGTAAGCGTGGAGGGGGCAGATCCGGAGGAATGCACTGCGAAGCTTGTCTGCTCTGAGCATGGGTATCCGCAGGCAGCGACATTGACAGTGCCGTGTACACTGGAAACGGCAGAGGACGGCACAAAGGAATTCCGCGCGAGGCTGACGTCATCTGATACAGAGGGGCTGACGGGTGCTTACCGGCTTCTGTTTGTGCTGACAGACGGCACGGGATTGCAGCATATCAAGCTCGCCGGTACGCTGAATGTGATACCGGCGGTCAGGAGGTCAACATGAATCTGAAGGAGAGCATCCGTCTGAAGGAGAGCATCCGGGTGAATTTCAGGATCGGGGAATCCGTCAGCGATCCGAGTGCGGTACATAGTACGGCGATCAAAACGATTGAGCTTATCACCCGCTCCGCCTACGAATCCCTGACCCCCAAGAACCCGGCGACAATGTACGTCGTTACCGACGACACGGAGACAGCGGAAGAAGAGGAGGGATCTGAATGAACAACGACTATATTTTGATCGAAAGCAGCCGCACACGGTATGAGGACGGGCTGTACAAGGCAGTGGTGACGATCTGCGCACCGGATGCAGCGCATCTGCCGGAGCCGCGCCCGGAATGGGATCCGGGATCCGTCTGCATCGTGCCGGACGGGCATCAGTTCTTTATGCTGAATTTTGAGGGGGAGTGGGTATGAGTGATATGCTGGCCA
>CACZPI010000018.1 GCA_902783005.1 uncultured Ruminococcus sp.
GGGCACGCAACCCCTGATACCTTGTGTATCAGGGGAGAGCTTGTCAAAAAAGTCTGTTTTGGGGAGGGCGTACTGTAAGCCCGCCCCTCCCCCTGCCCCCTCCCCGCACGCGGGGAGGGGGTTCTTTCCTTGTGGGGGCTGCGCCCCCACACCCCCTTGATACTCTGTGTATCAAGGGGTTTTTTAATTTTTTGATTAAATATGCAAAAAGACTATTCCATTTTCAGAAAATTTGTGGTATAATGTAAGTTGAACCAGAATACACTGCCGAACGGAGGTTTACATCCATGAAACAACCCTACTATACCAACCGAGAGCTGTCATGGCTCCGCTTCAATATCCGTGTTCTTGAAGAAGCCGAGGATCCGGAGGTGCCGCTCTTTGAGCAGCTCAGCTTTTCCGCGATCTACCAGAGCAATCTCGATGAATTTGTCCAGGTGCGTGTGGGCGCCATGCTTGAACGCATGGAGGAGGATCCAGAGCAGAAGGATTCCCGCAGCAAGCTCACTCCCAAAAAGCAGCTCAAAAAGATCCTCGAGGGGATCTCCGGACTGCTCCCGCGCAAGGACAAAGCTTACCTCAATACCATGCATGAGCTGCGCAGCTACGGCATCGAGCATGTGACCTATGCCGATGCGACACCGGAGGAGCGCGATTACCTTGAACAGTATTTCAAGCGCGAGGTCAAGCCCCTGCTGTCCCCCATCGTGGTCGATAAGAACCATCCCTTCCCCTTCCTGCGCAATAAGGCACTCTATGTCGCCGTGCAGCTTGCCGCCAAATCCGGCGTGAAGATGGGATTCATCCCCGCCTATGTCCGCACCGGCCGCGTCATTCGTCTCGGCAAGGGCGGGAGATTTACGCTGCTCGAGGATCTGATTTTGCATTTTGCCCCGCAGGCTTTCAAAAATTATAAGGTACTCGATGCCGCCGTCATCCGCATCACCCGCAGCGGCGTGATCGGCTTTGACAGCTCGGCAGCGGATGAGGATACCGATTTCCGCGATATTATGGAGGAGCTCATTGCCCAGCGCCGCAAGCGCGGTGCCGTCCGGCTCCAGATGAATTCCTCCCTGTCGCCCGAGGCCATGAAATACCTCCTTGACCGCCTCGGCCTGAAGAAGCGCCAGCTTTTCTTTGAGGAGATCCCGCTCGATCTTTCCTTCGTGTACAAGCTCCCCGATTTCAATGACGCTCCGGAGCTGCGCTTCGCACCGCACAAGCCCCAGCACCGCGCCGATATTTCGACCCGCCGCGATATGATGAGCCAGATCGCCGAGCGCGATATTCTGCTCTCCTATCCCTATGAATCCATGACGCCCTTCCTGCGCCTGCTCGATGAAGCAGCGCTTGACCCGGATGTGGCGGCCATCCGCATCACCCTCTACCGCGTCGCCTCCAATTCCCGCGTGGTCGATGCATTGTGTCAGGCAGCCGAGGGCGGCAAGGATGTGCTGGTGCTCGTCGAGCTGCGGGCGCGGTTCGACGAGGAAAACAACATCGGCTGGGCAAAGCGGCTTCAGGAAGCCGGATGCACCGTTATTTACGGCCCGCATACCATGAAGGTGCATTCCAAGCTGCTGCTGATCTCCCGCAAGACCCCGGACGGCGTGCAGAATTTCGTGCAGGTCGGCACGGGCAACTACAATGAAAAGACCTCCCGTATTTACACGGATCTGTGCCTGATGACGGCAAATCCCGAAATTGCGGAGGATGCGCGGCATGTCTTTGATGCGCTCTCCACCGACAGTCTGGTGGAGGAGACAAAGCAGCTCATGGTGGCGCCGCTGTGCATGCGCTCGAAGATCCTTGCGCTTCTTGACGAGGAGATCGCACATGCCAGACGGGGAGAGCCGGCGTATTTTGCCTGCAAGGTCAATTCCGTCAGCGACCGCGGCGTGATGGACAAGCTCGCGGAGGCATCGCAGGCAGGCGTGAAGATCGAAATGGTCGTGCGCGGCATCTGCTGTCTGAACCCGGGTGTTCCGGGGTATACTGAGAATATCCGGATCGTGAGCATCGTCGGCCGCTATCTGGAGCACAGCCGGATCTATGTCTTCGGCACACCCGACCGCCGGAGGGTATACATCAGCTCCGCCGACCTTATGACGCGCAATACCAAGCACCGCGTCGAGGTGGCTGCACCGCTGCTCGATCCTGAGCTGCGTGACCAGGCTGCCGGCATTGTGGCGCTGTGCCTGTCGGATAATGTCAAGGCACGCATCGGCCAGCCGGACGGTACCTTCGTGCATTGCACTCCCGTGAAGGGAGAGCAGGCCGTCTGTGCGCAGGAGGAGCAATACCGCCGCGCAGCAGAGCCGAATGAATCCTGAACCCGCAGACCCGGAATCCTTCATATGACTTTTCCTGTGAAATGAACAAGGGGGGATCGTTGTTTGGAAGAAGAAGTAAAAAAACCGGAATCTGACATTCCGGAGGAGGAGGAGCTGCATTCCTCCTGGCGGGAGCAGGCGCAGAAATCGCTGTGGATGTTCCTGACAGTGGCAGCCATCATCATCTTTTATTATGTGATCCAGCAGCTTGGTGCGATCACGGGCTTTATCGGGAAGATCCTGGCCGGCATCAGCCCGGTGATCTGGGGACTGATCCTGGCCTATCTCCTGGCACCCGTGGCACAATTATACGAAAAGCTGCTCACGAAGCTCTGTGACAAGCAGGGCTGGAATTCCCCGAAGCGTCAAAAGCACCTGCGGACGCTGTCTGCGGTCGGTATGCTCATTACTGCGATCCTGTTTATCACGGCATTGCTGCTGCTGATTATTCCGGAGCTGATGAGCAGCATCACCGGCATCGTCAAGGCGCTTCCGGATCAGATGGAGAATCTGACAACGCAGCTTCGGAACAAGACCATTTTCAACAATAACAGTGTTGTCGGGGAATATCTCAATTCCGCACTGCTGTCGGCCGTCCAGTCGGCGGAGGACTGGGTATTCGGTGACCTGATCGGCCAGGCCAATACGCTGGTGCAGTATTTCTATACCGGCGTCAAGGGCGTGCTGAATGTCGTATATAATCTGGTCATCGGTCTGATTCTCTCGACGTATATCACCATTGACCGGGAACGCCTGATGCGGCAGGTCAAGCAGGTCGTCTACACGATCGCACCGCGCCGCAGCGCCGATTCCGCACAGGTGGTATTCATCCGGGCTAACCGCAAGCTCAATGCCGCCATCCGCGGCAAGATCGTGGATTCGTTCATCATCGGCTGTCTGCATTTCATGCTGCTGTCCTTTGCCAATCTCCTGCCCTGGTTCAATTACCCGTACCCGGTGCTGCTCGCGGTCATTGTCGGCCTGACGAATGTCGTGCCGTTCTTCGGCCCGATCTGCGGCGGCTTCATCACGGGTGTCCTGGTGCTGTTCGAGAATCCGAGAATGGTGATCCCGTATCTGGTGATCGTGGTCGCGCTGCAGCAGTTTGATTCGAGCTTCCTGGATCCGCATATTGTCGGCGGCAAGATCGGCCTGCGTCCGGTCTGGTCGATCACGGCGTGTCTGCTGGGCAGCGCCATTCTCGGTGTTCCGGGATTCGTCCTCGGCCCGCCGGCGGTGGCCGTTGTCTATGAGATCGTCAGCGAATGGTCTGCAAGCCGACTGCGCCGCAAGGGACTGAACCATGATTTCGGCATTTCCGATGAACCGGAGCCGTGGGAGAGCACCTACCAGAGACCGCCCTCGGAAAAGAGCCAGTTTCTGAGCGGCTTCATGCAGAATTTCCGGGACAAGGCGTCGCACATCCTGCCGAAGAAGCCGCCGGAGGACAAGCCATAACCTGAAAAGCAGCTGCACCCGCGATCGGATGCAGCTGCTTTTCTTCATTCATGGGGCATCTGCTGTCTGGCAAGATCTGTCATCTCTTTGAAAAAGGTCTCGGAAGCAGAGCCGTATGTTTCAAAAATGGTATTCAGCGATGCTTTCCATTTGCTTCGGTGCAGATTCCTGTACAGAACAGAGTAGTATTTGTACGGATCCAGGTAGCTCCAGAATGCAGAGCCCTGTATCCGGTGCTGCAAACAGATTCCGCTCCATTTGGCCAGAAGACCGGCATTCCGGGATCTGTATAGAATGATTTTCAGATTTTCCTCCATTCGCTGTGGGCTGATCGGCTGATGCAGCGGGTCATCTGCGGTGCGGTAGAGCACCACGGGTTCATTGAAATATTGCAGATCCAGTGACGGATTCTGTCGGGTGAGTGCGATCCACATGGTCTGATCCTCAATCAGCTTGCAGTATACTGCTGCCTCCTGAACCTCCGGTGTCAGCAGCACTGTACGGATGATCCAGCCCTGTGTGCAGAACAGGTACCGGAATTTCGACAGCTTCCGGATTCTGGAATAGGGCAGACCAAAATACAGGTAGTGATCCTGATACAAAGCCGGATCTGTAAGCACCCGGCCGTTCTGCATATACAGCAGCGATCCGACATACAGATCCGCGCCCTGCAGGCGGCCGATCAGATCCACATCCGCGAGCAGATCATCCCCGGCGATCGTCTTGAAATACTCGCCCCGGATATGCGGGAAGGACTTGGCCAGATTCTTTGAGGTACCGACATTCGTTTCACCGGACAGCACCAGTGTCTCTGCAAATACGTCCCCGCGGCGTCTGCACCAGTCCTGCACATTTTCAAGGGTATGATCCGGAGAAGCATCATCACAGACAATGAGCTGGATGCCCTTGCCCTTGCCGTAGGTCACGGCCTGATGCCGGATGCTTTCGAGTGTCTGGATAACCAGCTCCTCCTGGCGATAGGTTACGACAATAAAGGTAATCAGGATAGCGTCATTTGCCATATGTTACACCTCTCATTCTCCCTCTCCCGGAAACGCCAGTGTCTTCGACAGCGCCAGATTGGAATAGCCGTTCCGGTCGGTCACATCCCGGAGGATATGCAGCATTTCCGGGAGCTGCACGGGGGTATCAATATCCGGCAGCTCAATTTCCAGCGTGGCAAGCGTCTGGCTGAATGCATACACATCCAGCTCAAAATGCTGCCCCCGGTCGGTGAAGCACCAGCGCACCTTCTCAATGGTATGCAGCGCCGGATCCGCCTCCTGCAAAAGCGCTTCATACTGCGCCTGCGTGATCGTGTCCTCCAGCTCGATGCGCTTGCCGAAGCCGATGTGCTGCTTGCGGGTGTAGGTATATTCCCAGCCCTCCGCATCCGAACCGCGTTTGCGCACGCGCCGCCCGAATCCGTCCTTCTGCATGGTCAGGTAGGTCTGGGTGATCTGTGTGGCCGATGCCTCCGGCAGGGAATGCAGCACCTCCTCGGCGGGGCGCTCGATCAGGTATTTGCGCTCAATTTCCAACGGTGCCGCCATCATGCCTGCCCCCGCTTGTCTGTCTTTTCCTGGAATCGCCCGGCATAGACCACAAAGCGCTTGTGGGTGCCGCTGCCGATCTCCCCGGCGTCGTCGGAAGCCGTGACGCGGAAGGTCAGCTCCCGGCCGTTGACCGCTGTGACCTCTGCCTCGGCAGTCACGGTCATGCCCTGCGGGGTCGCAGCCGTATGCTGAATGTCGAGTGCCGTGCCGACCGTGGTTTCCTCGCCTTCCAGCGCCGCAGCGATGGCATTGCAGGCGGCTGCCTCCATGACGGCCGTCATCATCGGCGTTGCGAATACGGCCAGCGAACCCGAGCCGACTGCACAGGCAAGCCGCTCCGGGGTGACCTCCATCTGTGCGGTGCCTTTGGTACCGATCGAAATGTCCTTCATGATAATCCTCCTGATTGGAAGACATCCTCCCGCGGCATGCAGGAGGATGTCTGGTTTTTACCGATACACAGAATCAACCTTGAGATATTCCTCAAGCGTCAGACCCGACTGGTAGACGGCGGTTGCATTGTATACGCCCAGATAGCGTACATGCCACGGCTCATACTTGAAGCCGGTGATGTTCTGCTTGCCCTGCGGGTAGCGGATGATAAAGCCGTACTTGTAGCTGTTGTTGGCCAGCCAGATCGCCTCGGGGGTGCCGATGAAGGAATCATCCGCACAGTTGACGTCGATCGCCATGCCGGTCTGGTGCTCAGAATGACCCGGACGCGCCGAGAAGGTGTCTGCCACATTTCTGCCGTAGAGCCCGACATAATTGTTATAAATGGTGCTCTGTCTGTCATAGCTGCGGAATCCCGAGTAGACCCAGAGCCGCAGCCCTGCTTCATCGCGGGCAGCCGCAGACATGCGTGCGAATGCCGCCTGCACCTCCGGCAGCAGACCGCCGGGATTGTAGGTGGCAGGAACGGAATAGCTCTTGTTCACAACGAGAATGCCGTTGACATAGGTAAAGCCCGTCTGTCCGGAAACGGTGAATTTCTGGCTGTTGATGACCTGGTCGGTATTGCTGGCGTTGGAGGCGATGACCTGGAAGGTGTATTCACCGGGCGTCAGCTTGTTGAAGGTGATCGCGCTGTCAAGTGCATGGATGTTGTAGCTTCTGGCATTCGGCTGCGCAGATGCGGCAATGACGCGCACGCCGCTTGCATTGACAATGGCCACAATGACACTCGTCAGGTTGGAGGAACCGGAATTGACCGTACCGTTGACGATGACGGCCTGTCCGGAGGAAAGCGTTGCGGGAATCGTGGTGCCGCCCGTCAGCGTGATGGAATCACCGGCAGGCACCGTGGCATTGCCGACCGCAAAGGTCTGGCTGTCAAGCAGCTCGTCTGTGCCTCCGGCATTGGAAGCGTAGACACGGTAGGTATACACGCCGTCTGCAAGCAGATCGAAGCGCACAGAAGCATCAAGCGCCTTCAGATCATAGCTTGTGGTGTTCGGGGAAGCGCTGCCGCCTGTGACGCGGGTACCTGCGGCATCATAGATACCGACCGACACGCTCCGGATCGCGGAGGATGCCGAGGAAACGGTGCCGCGCACGATCACAGCCTGTCCCTGATTCAGCTGGGTGGGGATCACAGAGCCGCCCGTCAGCGTCAGCTTGTCGGCATTCTGCGTGGTGGCGGTCGTTTCGGTGGTCGAGCCCGGAGCCGGGGGATTCGTCATCGTCGTTTCCGTGGAGCTGGCAGATGTGGAAGCCGTGGTGGATTCCGTGGTCGAACCCGGAGCCGGAGGATTGGTCAGGGTGGATTCCGTGGTCTCTGTCGAGGATTCCGTGGTAAAGCCCGGAGCCGGGGGATTGGTCAGCGTCGTTTCCGTGGTGGTCTCGGAGCTGGTGCCGGTCGGGGTGGTATCCGTCGAGGATTCCGTGGTCGAGCCCGGTGCCGGGGGATTCGTCAGCGTCTCCTCCGTGGAAGACTGTGCCGTGGTCTCCGTGGAGCTTGCAGATGTGGATTCCGTCGTGAAGCCCGGAGCAGGCGGATTGGTCAGCGTTTCCTCCGTAGAAGTTGCCGCCGTTGTAGCGGTGGTGGAGGTCGTGGTAGAAGTCGAAGTCGTTGTTTCCGTGGTGGAAGTGGTTGCCGTTGTCTCCGTGGTGAATCCCGGAGCCGGGGGATTGGTCAATGTTTCTTCCGTTGTGGTTGCCGCCGTTGTAGCGGTGGTGGAAGTCGTGGTAGAAGTCGAAGTCGTTGTTTCCGTGGTGGAAGTGGTTGTCGTTGTCTCCGTGGAAGATTCCGTGGTAGATCCCGGCGCCGGGGGATTGGTCAATGTTTCCTCCGTCGTGGTGGCAGCCGTTGTCATGGTGGTGGAGGTGGTCTCCGTGGAGGTCGTTTCTGTGCTGTTGGTGGTGGCGGTCGCCTCGGTAGAAGTCGTTTCCGTATCTGCGGTGGCGGAGGTCTCAAGCGGCCTTCCGGGAACGGCACCGTTTCCGATGCGGAAATAATGGCTCAGAATGGTCTGATCCTTCTTCTCGGCATTCGAGGCAGTGATCCGGATGGAATAGCTGCCGCGTGCGAGCTTGCGGAAGGGCAGGAATTTATTGAGCCGTGCCAGATCGTAGGAGGTGCTGCCGCCGGGCGAAATGGCCGTCATGGCAAGGGAGCCGTCCGCACGCATGACGCTGACATAGATCTCCTCAATGGTACTCGGGGATACCACCAGGCCGCCGAGCATCAGGTTTTCATTCTGCCGGATCGTGGACGGCAGCGCGGGGGCATTCTGTACGCCGAGTGCCTCGACAGGCTGTGCCTCCCATACCGAAAAGCTCTGTGAATCGAGCTCGATCAATTCCTGTGCTGCGGTGGATGCGGTCACGCGGTAGACATAATCCCCGACGGGGAGCGTATCGAAATGCACCTCATCCTCAAGCCGTCCGAGCTCATAGGATTCCGTACCGGGCTTGGCGGCGGCAACGCAGATTTCCTTTCCCTGTGCATCGTAGATGCCTGCGGTCACGCTTGTCAGCTTGTCCGCAGATTGTACGGTGCCGCGCACGAGAATGTCGCGTCCTGCCGCAAAGGCATCCGGCACATCCACACCGCCGCGCAGCACGGCACCTTCGGCCGCCGCTGCATACAGCGGGAGCGTTTCAAGCAGCATGGCTGCCGTGACCGCGCCTGCCGACAGGAGACGTAGCTTCTTCATATTGATTTTCCTCCTTATTCAGGATCCGATTCCTTGATTTCTTCATTCATCGGTTTCTTCTGTCGGGAAACCGTTCTTTTCCGCCCATGTCAGGGCAGCCGCACCCGCCGGTGCATGAATGGTACACGGCGGATCGAGCGCCTCAAGACCCCAGCTTGTGCAGGTCAGTGCGGAATTGTCAATGTACAGGTCGGTCAGCGGGCATCCGGTCAGCAGCTCTTCATCCGCAGACTGCACCGAAGCCGGGATATGCAGCTCCGTCAGGGAGGTGCATCCGGCGAAGGTACCGCGGTAAAGCGCAGGAACGCCCTCGGGAATGTTGATCTGTGTCAAGGATTCGCAGTCCATGAAGGCGAATTCCCCGATGGTGCTGACCGTCTCGGGAATGGAAATGCTCTCCACATCCCATTTCGCCTCGAATGCATACTGTCCGATCTCCGTCACCGGGGTATCCCCGATGTGGGAGGTGATGACCACCGCCGTATCCTTGCCGGTGTATTTCAGAATGGCCGCCGTGCCGTCCTCGCGGATGGTGTATTCAAACGCATCAAGCGGAGTGGCGCCGTCGTCGATCTCCTCACCGGCTGCAACGGTGATCGGCTCTGTCTGTGTCTCGTCCGCCATCCATTCGCTGACGAGCTCATCCTTGTCCTTGTATTCGGTGGTCTCCTCTGCCGGGGCTTCCTGCTGGGAATCCGGCACCTGTCTGCCGCAGCCGCACAGCAGCACAGCCGGAATGACGATCGCCGCAAATGCACGCCGCATCATGCTTTTTTACCTCTGTTCTTGGCACGCTGCACATTGCTCAGCTCACGCTTGCGGATGCGCAGGCTCTTCGGGGTGACCTCAAGCAGCTCGTCGTCTGCCAGGAATTCCAGGCAGTCCTCCAGGCTCATATTTCTCGGCGGCACCAGACGCAGCGCATCATCCGAGCCGGAAGCACGGGTATTGGTCAGATGCTTGCGCTTGCAGACATTCACGACCATGTCCTCTGCCTTCGGGGAAACGCCGATGACCATGCCCTCATAGACCTGCACGCCTGCCCCGATGAAGAGGGTGCCGCGCTCCTGGGCATTGTACAGGCCGTAGGTGACAGCCTCACCGGATTCATGGCAGATCAGAGAGCCGGTGGATCTGCGCGGAATATCGCCCTTGTAGGGAATGTAGCTGTGGAATACCGAGCTCATGATGCCCTCGCCGCGGGTATTGGTGAGGAATTCGCTCTTGTAGCCGAACAGGCCGCGGGACGGTATGAGAAATTCGAGCTTGGTGCGGGAGCCCTGCGGCTGCATGGATTGCAGCTCGCCCTTGCGGGTGCCCATCTTTTCCATGACGGTGCCGACGCATTCCTCCGGCACATCGACCACGAGCAATTCCTGCGGCTCGCAGAGCTTGCCGTCAATGGTCTTGTACAGCACGCGGGGGGTGGAAACGGAAAGCTCATAGCCCTCGCGGCGCATATTCTCGACGAGAATGGACAGATGCATCTCACCGCGTCCGGCGACGCTGAATGCATCGGTGGAATCAGTCTCCGTCACGCGCAGCGAAACATCACGCAGCAGCTCCTTGTAGAGACGGTCGCGGAGCTGGCGGCTGGTGACGAACTTGCCCTCGCGTCCGGCAAAGGGGGAATCATTGACCGCAAAGGTCATTTCCATGGTCGGCTCGCTGATGTGGGCAAAGGGAAGTGCTTCGGGGGCCTCGGGTGCGCAGATGGTATCACCGATGGTGATGTCGGCAATGCCGGAGAGGATCACGATGTCGCCCACGGTAGCCGTTTCGGTATTCACCTGATTGAGACCCTGCATCTCGGCGAGGGAGACGATCTTGGCATTCATGTGCTTGTCGGGGTGGTTGTCATTGACGACCGTGACCTGCTGGCCGATCTTCACGGTTCCGCGCTGAATGCGGCCGATGGCGATTCTGCCGACATAATCGTTGTAGTCGATGGAGGAAACGAGCATCTGGAAGGGCTCCTCCGGCTCGCCCTCGGGGGCGGGGATATAGTCGAGAATGGTCTCGAAGAGGGGCGTCAGATCCTTGCCCTCGGTGTCCTTGTCGAGGGAAGCGGTGCCGCTTCTGCCGGAGCAGTAGAGAATGGGGGATTCGAGCTGCTCGTCATCGGCATCGAGGTCGAGGAGCAGGAGCTGCACTTCGTCAGCGATCTCATCGAGGCGGGCATCCGGTCTGTCGATCTTGTTGACGACAATGATGATCTTGTGTCCCATTTCGAGCGCCTTGGAGAGGACGAACCGGGTCTGCGGCATCGGGCCCTCGGCAGCATCGACGAGGAGAATGACGCCGTCCACCATCGAGAGGACGCGCTCGACCTCGCCGCCGAAGTCGGCGTGGCCGGGGGTGTCGATAATGTTGATTTTGGTATCGCCGTACATGACGGCGGTATTCTTGGCGAGAATGGTAATGCCGCGCTCCCGCTCGATGTCATTCGAGTCCATGACGCGCTCGGCAACGGCCTGATTTTCGCGGAAGACGCCGCCC
This sequence comes from uncultured Ruminococcus sp., assembly GCA_902783005.1. Lineage (GTDB taxonomy): Bacteria > Bacillota > Clostridia > Oscillospirales > Ruminococcaceae > UBA3855. The sequence goes on from CACZPI010000018.1 coordinate 11,005, forward strand.
TGCTTGAGCATTTCGTCCACGAGGGTGGTCTTGCCGTGGTCAACGTGCGCGATGATGGCGACATTGCGTAAATCGTTACGGATCATAAAGATACTTCCTTTCATTGATTACATCCTATCCAGTATAGCACAAATGCCCCCAAAATGCAAGATTTCGGGGGCATTTTCGGCGTTTTACAGCGTTTTCACAGGGTTTTGCGCCTATACATTGTGAAATTTTTGCGCATCCTTCCCCGAAAGCGTCTGAAATCGCGGAGCATCGCATAGAATCCGGCATAGGAGGGATGCACATGAAAAAGAGAATTGCGGCATTGGCGGCGGCCTGTGCGGTGCTGGCGGGGGGCATTTTTCTGCTGACGGGGCGGCAGGAGATGCAGACGATCCCGGCCGCGGACGAAGCGGAAAGAATTGCCTATCTGCGGTCACAGGGACGGGAGGGATGGCTGGTCGGGGAGCAGGCGGTCACGGTGCCGTCCGACTGGGGATCCTGCCCGGAATATGCCGCATTGCAGGAGGCGCAGCAGCTTCCCCTGCGGCAGGCAGCCGGGAAGGCGGGAACGGTGTACACCTATGCGCTCTCCGGCAGCACCATGCAGGCGCAGCTATTGGTGGCAGACGGGATCCTGGCGGGGGCGATGTGCTATGATCCCGCCGCCCCGGAGATCCGGGAGATCTTCCTGCACTGAATGATCCCCCAAAACGGACTTTTTTGACTTGACACTTTTCAGCGGGTGTGGGGGGCGAAGCCCCCACACCTAAAAACCCCCTCCCCGCGTGCGGGGAGGGGGCAGGGGGAGGGGCGGCTCCGCAGTACGCCCTCCTCAAAACAGTCTTTTTTGACAAGCTCAAAATCCCTCCCCATCGGGGAGGGATTTGTGATTACTTGAACAGGGTGATGAGCTTGCCGACGAAGGGGATGTACTTTGCCTTGGAATTGATCGCATTGATCAGCAGGAACAGGAATGCAGCAAAGTCGATCAGGTTCAGGATGGCGCTCAGAATTGCACCGACAACCGGGATCAGGCCGAGGATCGAGCCTACGATGCCGAATACGATGCCCATAACCAGCAGGATGAAGCCCTGGTTGGCATAGTGCTTGCCGTAAGCGGATTCCTTGGATGCCACGATCGGGATCCAGAACAGGATCGGGAAGCATGCGGCGATGGAAACGCCCTTGTTTGCAGTGATGTCGGACTCGTCGAATTCGTCGGTGATGTCCTCCGGATTGAGCAGCTGCTCCTTGAGCTCGTCAAAATTCATAATAATAGCCTCCTTGCATGATTGGCGCAGAAACCTGCGCGGATTTTCCCTAAAGAAAACTCAGAAAAACCGCCGGATCATTCCGTCAGTGCGGTAATGGCAGCGATAAATCCGGCTACATCCTTGAAGTCCTGATATACCGACGCAAATCGGATATAGGCGATATGATCGAGATTCTTCAGCTCACCGAGCACCAGCGCACCGATCTTGTCGGATGTCATCTGGCTGCTCCACACGCCCGCATACGCATCCTCCACACGGTCAGCGATCTCATTGACCTGCTGCACCGTGACAGGGCGCTTCTTGATGGCGTGATAGATGCCGCTGAGCAGCTTGTTCCGGTCGTAGGGTTCGAGGGAACCGTCCCGCTTGACGACGATGCGCAGGGGCGCCTCGACGATCTCATACGTTGTGAAACGCTTTTTGCAGACCAGGCATTCTCTGCGCCGCCGCTTCCTGTCCTCGGAAGGACGGGAGTCGATGACCCGGGAATCCTCATTGCCGCAGAAGGGACACTTCATAGCTGCTGCCTCCTGAAACTGGTTGAAACTGGCATGGCGGGAATCGCGATCAGATGGTTGTCGTAATCTGTATCCGGTTCATTTCTGTGCAAAAGTGCGCAGAAACGCTCCCATTACATCTATTATACCAAATGTTCAAAATGATGTCAATACCGTTTTTTCACAAGTTTTGTACAATTTTATTTCCGTTTTGCAGTTAATTCGCCGCCTGCACCGGCATTTTCAACGCTCCGGATCATGCTGCGCAGCATCCGGTAGCTGCTGACCAGATCCGAAATGCCGCGGTATCCCGACCGATACAGCTCCAGAATGACCGCCGCATCCGGGCTGCACCGCGAGAGCATTTCCAGAAAGGCGCGGATGCGGAACTGTCCCTGCCCGAGCAGCAGGCAGTCTCCCTTGTCGCTGTGGTCGCTGATGTGGACATGCACGATATGGGTGCCGAGCGTGGAGACCATTTCCATCGGATCCTCCCCGGCGCGGACGGCCTGCTTGACATCGAGGACGAATTTGGCATCGCTTCCGAGCATGCGCGACATTTCCCGCAGGAATGCAAGGGAACCGCTCTGGCAGCGCTCCACATTCTCCTGCGCGACCGTGATGCCAAATTCCTGCCCGGCTTCATACAGCCGCATGTACCGTTCACAATACAGCCCCGCGTCCACCGCAAAGCGCTTCTCGCAGCCGTGCAGGACAAAAAACTGCGCTCCGAGGCGGTTCATGGCCTCGAAGGTCTTTTTGTAATAGTCGATCATGTCCTCCACCCGCCGGTCATAGCCGCCGAAAAGCGTCATGGATTCGATGGGGCAGGCGAAGGGATGGACGGACGGGAAGGTCATGCCGAAGCGCTCCCGGAAGGAATTGATCGTATGCAGGTGCCGCCGGTCAATGTCCGAATCGGCATTGATGAACAGCTCTGCGCAGGTGATGCCGTTGAGCGCAAGCTCATAGACGGCTTCCTCAAGATGCTGCGGATACAGACACGCGGTCGAGACGCCTGCCAGCATGATCCATTCCTCCTTCTTCTGATACGATCCGGGATCCCCCCGGCTCCTCGCCTCTATTATACCACAGATCACCGCCAAAATCAACCCTTGCAGGTTCCATTGGACTGAAAGCGATACATTGAACTTTTCCCGCTTGACTTTTGCTGCCCGGTATGGTACCATAAATGTAACGCAAACCGAACCGGAAATGCAAAAAATCATGGAAAAACCCCTTGACAAATGGAAATGGGTGTGGTATAATAGTGAGGATTGTTCGGCATCTGAGCAATCCGCCCGGAGAACCGGGTGTCCATACCCTTGCCTGTATTTAAAATTATGCAGGCGAAATCCAAAAGGAGGTGTCATTAGCATGGCAAAGCTGAGCGAAAGCTACGAGGCTCTGGTCGTATTCTCCCTGAAGAAGGACGAGGAGGCGATCGCTGCACTCACGGCAAAGTTCAAGGATCTCATCGAGAAGAACGGCACACTGACCGCAGAGGTTGACGAGTGGGGCAAGCGCAAGCTGGCATACCCGATCAACTACGAGACAGAGGGCTACTATGTACTCTACTCGTTCACGGCAAAGCCTGAATTCCCGGCAGAGCTGAACAGAGTCCTGAACATTACCGACGGCGTACTGCGTGCCCTGGTTACGACCAAGTAAGTAAGGCACAAACCCGCGGGAGATGTTCCCGAAGGCTCACAGATCCTGATTTTTCCGCATTTCCATGAACAGAACATGGGAGGTAGAGACTATGCTGAACAAGGTATTCCTGATGGGCAGACTGACAAGAGATCCGGAGATGCGCACCACGCAGAGCGGCATTCCGATGTGCCGTATCACGGTTGCGGTTGACCGCAACTTTGTCAAGCAGGGCGAAGAGCGTCAGGCGGATTTCATTGATGTCACCTGCTGGCGCCAGACAGCCGAATTTGTCTGCAAGTGGTTCACCAAGGGCAGAATGATCCTGGTGGAGGGCAATCTCCAGAACAACAACTATACAGACAAGAACGGCAACAAGGTCTACACCTATGCAGTCACCGCGGAGAATGTATCCTTCTGCGGCGACAAGGGAGGCGGCGGCCAGAACGGCGGCGGCTATCAGAATAACAACTACGGCGGTCAGCCCGGCTACGGAGACGGCGGCTTCAATGGCGGCGGTTATCAGAACGGCGGCTATAACGGCGGCAATTCCGGAAACGGCGGTTACCAGAACAATGGCGGCGGCTACAACGGCGGCGGTAACTCCGGCGGCGGTAATTTCGGCAATCAGGGCGGAAATTACGGCGGCAATGCAGGCGGCTACGGCGGAAATCAGGGCGGAGCACCCAATCAGGGCTCGCTCGATTCGGGCGATCTGAGCGATTTTCAGGTCATCAGCGACGGCGAAGTACCGTTCTGATCCTGACGACTCAGGTATTCTCAAAAGTTTTATTGCAAACTTTTAGTGCAAAATTTTAGTGCAAAAATTTAGTAAAGGAGATCCAGCATCATGGAGCGTGAAAGAAGTTCTCGTCCTTCCAAGCGTCCGCGCAAGAAGGTTTGTATGTTCTGCGTTGACCGCGTCGAGAAGATCGACTACAAGGACATTGCGAAGCTGAAGAAGTGCATGACGGAGAGATCCAAGATCCTGCCCCGCCGTGTCACCGGTACCTGCGCATTCCATCAGCGTGAGCTGACGGTTGCGATCAAGAGAGCAAGACATGTGGCACTGCTGCCGTATGTTTCTGACTGATTGCAGAATACAGCGCTTTTCATACCCCCACCCATATCCGGGAGGGGGTATTTTCGTATGTCCGCACAGGGGAGACAGGCGTTTATTTTCTTAAAAAAAGATGAAAGATTGTTACAAAACAAATACAATTTCGTGCCGAGCCGGACTCAATCCGGCTTTTCAGTTGACTTTTCACGAAAAAACTGATAGAATAATAAAAGATATGTGCAATCAGGGAATTGTCCCCGGTTGCGGAGGATGCAGGATTACTACCAGATTCTAACCAGAAAGGAGCGATGGATATGGGAGAAAAGAAGCTGTGCTACGGATGCATGGAGTACAAGTCCGACGAAGCCAGAGTCTGCCCGAGCTGCGGGTATGTGGATGATACCCCGTATGATCCCAACTATATCGCCCCCGGCACCATCCTCAATGAACACTACGCTGTCGGCGTCCTGATCGGCCACAACGGCGAAGGTGCGACCTATATCGGCTATAACCAGTCCATCGGCTGCAAGGTGCTCATCCGTGAGTACATGCCCCCGGAGCTTTGCAGCAGAGTCCCCGGCAAGGCCGTGATCTCCGTGGATCCGCAGCATGTCGTGCAGTACAAGGCACTCATGGCCGAGTTCACCGAGCTTGGCAAGAACCTTGCACAGCTGCGCAGCGTCAACCATATCAATCCCACGCTTGACCTCTTCGCACAGAACAACACGACCTATGCGGTCTATGAATACCTCGAGGGCAATACCCTCGTCGATTTCCTCAAGGATAATGCCGGCGAGCTGACATGGCAGCAGGTTTCTGCCATGTTCCCGACCTTTTTCACATCGCTGAGCCTTGTACACAACAGCGGCATCATTCACCGTGCCATCAGCCCGGAAACGATCTATGTCACCGAAAAGGGCGAGCTGCGGCTGGCGGGATTCTGCATTCCGTCCGTGCGTACCGTCGGCACCGAGGTCACCCCGGAAATGTTCCACGGCTATGCGGCGCCCGAGCAGTACAGCGTCAGCGTCAAGCAGGGCACCTGGACGGATGTCTACGGCATCTGCGCGGTATTGTACCGCATTTTGACCGGCTGCAAGCCCACCGACGCCCAGAGCCGGATGCAGAATGACAACCTGTGCGCCCCGCATGAGATGAATCCGAATATCCCGCGGCATGTCTCCCGCGCCATTATGAAGGGTCTGAGCCTGTTTACCGAGGATCGGATCCGCACGGTCACCGATCTGGTGACAGCGCTTTTCGAGCAGCAGTCCGAGCCGGAGCCGAGACCTGCTGTCAATCCGAATCCGCAGCGCCGTCCGGCTCCCCAGCATGAACAGCGCCGCCAGCAGCCCTACCGCGATTATGACGAGAAGGGCTACGACAACGAAGCGCATGAAAATGTCATCGACCGCATCAAGATCCCGGTCATCATCGGCGTGCTCCTGACCTGCGTGCTGCTGGTCATCGGCATTGTCGTTCTCAATTTCCTGGATATGAGCCCGGTTCCCGGTGCCGAGAATTCGAGCCGCATCGTGGTGACGACCCCGCCCTCCACGGAGGAAAGCGGCGGTGCGACCAGCGACGTTGTGCTTGAAACCACGCAGGAAGCCAGCGGTGACAGCCAGATGCCGGATCTGATCGGCAAGAATTACGAATCCAAGAAATCCCAGCTTGAGACCGACGGCTGGCTCTATCTGAATGCCGTCTACGCTTACAGCGACAAGTACAAGGCCGGTCTCATCATTGACCAGAGCATCAAGGCAGGCACGCCGTTTACCAGCGGTGCCACCGTGGAGGTCACGGTCAGCAAGGGGCCGAGCTCCATTGAGCTGCCGGATTTCGAGGGCAAGACGCTCAAGGAATACGAAGCGATCCTGGAAAATCTCGGCCTGACCAATTACAACACCGAGATCCAGACCGATTACGACAAGAAGAACGGCATGGTTGTCGGCCTGAGCCGCGAGGTCGGTGAGGAATTCGACCTGACCGGCTCCGAAACGCTGAAGATCTATTACATCAGCAATCCCGAGACCACGGCGCCGCCGCTGTACACCACGGCACCGCCGCTGGAGACCGAGCCGGAGGAGGAGACCACCGAGGAGGAGGAAATCCCGACCCTTCCTGTGGAGGAGACCGATCCCCCTGAGAATCTCGATCCCCCGCCCGCACCCCCTGTTCCCGAGGAATAAGCTCAATCCCCTGTATCCGGAAGGATGCAGGGGATGTTTTATTCCACCTCCACCAGCTCCGCACCGGGGTAGTAATGCGCAAGGATCTCCCGGAAGGTATACCCCCGCCTTGCCATGGCATCCGCGCCGTACTGGCTCATGCCGACGGCGTGTCCGTAGCCGCAGGTCGTGAAGATGAATGCCCCGTCGGCATAGTCCACCGAGAAATCGGCTGAACGCAGGCAGAACAGGCTCCGGATCTCCTGTCCCGTGAAGACTCCGTCCCCGAATGCGATCTGCAATACCGTCCCCGCATCCGTCCGCACCGGCTCCCCGAACCATTCCGAAGCGTCCCCGCCGGCCGTCAGCCCCGCATGGGCGCCGGTCAATGTGGAAAACACCTCCTCCGCCGGAACGGTCAGCGTGTCCTCAAAGCGCGGTGCATCGCGGTCGTAGGGGCTTTCCACCGAACGCAGGTAGACCACATCCTTCCCCCAGACGGCTTCGGCGGATTCCGTCTTTCCACTGCTCATGGCGTGGAAAGCCGCAATGATCGGCTCGCCGTCATATTCCAGCAGCAGATTCCCCGCCTCCTCGACCGCCGCATCGACCCGGTCAAAGCAGGTCTGCGCATTCTCCCCCCAGCGCTCGCGCAGCACATTCTCCGGCAGATAGGCCTGAAACTGCGCCGGATCGTCCGAAAAATCGGCACCTTTCAGATCCGTGCGCCCCGCCGCATGCGCTGCCTGCCGTTCGGCATAGGTGTGCGCCGCCACGACCTGCGCCTTGAGCGCCTCCATCGAAAAGCTTGCCGGCATTTCCGCGCCGACGGCTCCGATCAGATAGTCCCGCACCGGAATTTCGGCAATTTCCCCCGTTTTCGTCTGCAAGACCCGGTATACTGTCCGGCAGCCGCCCTCATTTTCCACAATTGCCGGTGCAGTTGTGGAAATTTCTGTTTCCGCCGTCTGTGTGACCTCCGGCATGGCCGGTGCTGCCTCCGGCTGCGCAGGGGGCGGCAGCAGGGCGGGAATGCAGGGGAGTACCGTCAATATTACTGTGAATACACCACGCCGGAGCCATCTTTTTTTCATATTCACCAAAGCCCCTTTCCAGATGTTTCGTTTTGGAAACAATGGGATGAAAAATCCGCGCTATATGCTCTGTTTTCTTGACTTCACGGCTGAAAGGTGCTATAATGGTAACAGTGCAAAACAGCAAGCAGCCGGATCCCTCCGGCAGTACATAAGGAGGCAGCACCATGAGCAAAGTCATTTCCAATGCGGATATGCAGAATTTATGCGACAACCTGCGGGAACATTCCAGAATTGATCCCGCTCTGTATACCAAATTCCACATCAAGCGCGGCCTGCGCCGTTCCGACGGCACCGGCGTTCTTGCGGGCATTACCAACATCTGCAATGTCCACGGCTACGTCGTCAATGAAGGTGAGGTCGAGCCGATCCCCGGTGAGCTGATCTACCGCGGCTATAATATCTACGACCTCGTCAAGGGCGCCGAGCGCGAGGGACGCTACGGCTACGAGGAGACAGTCTATCTGCTGCTCTTCGGCAAGCTCCCGACCGTTGACGAGCTTGAAGCCTTCAATCACTACCTGTCCATGCACCGCGCTCTGCCGTCGGGCTTCGTGGTCGATATGATGATGAAGGCACCGTCCAAGAATATCATGAACAAGCTCGCACGCTCCATTCTGTCGCTGTATTCCTACAACGATTCCGACTGCGAGGACACCTCCCTGGAATCCGAGATGCGCACGGCCATTTCTCTGATCGCCAAAATGCCGATCATGATGGTCAATGCCTACCAGGTCAAGCGCAAGCATTTCGACAACCAGACCCTCTACATGCATCCGCTTCGTCCGGACGAAAAGACCGCGGAGACCATTCTCTCCATGCTCCGTCCCGACCGGCAGTACACCAAGGAGGAGGCACAGCTTCTTGATACGCTCCTCATGCTCCATGCCGAGCACGGCGGCGGCAATAACTCCACCTTCACCTGCCGCGTCCTGACAAGCTCCGGCACGGATGCGTATTCGGCCTATTCTTCGGCCGTCTGCGCATTGAAGGGGCCCAAGCACGGCGGCGCCAATATCAAGGTCTCCGCCCAGCTCGAGGAATTCAAGGCCAATATCCGCCACTGGGACAATGAGGGCGAGGTCGCTGATTATATCACCAAGGTGCTTCACAAGGAAGCCGGCGACGGCTCCGGCCTGGTCTACGGCATGGGACATGCCGTTTATACCATGAGCGACCCGCGTGCCGTCATTCTGAAGAAGAAGGCATTCAAGCTGGCCGAGGGCAAGGAAATCGAGGCAGAATTCCACCTGCTCGACACCATCGAACGCCTGACCCCGCAGCTCATGAAGCGCGAGCGCGGCATTGAGAAGACCATCTGCGCGAATGTCGATATGTATTCGGGACTGGTGTACCGGATGCTGGGCATTCCGGAGGATCTGTACACCCCGCTGTTTGCCGTGTCCCGCATGGCAGGCTGGGCAGCACACCGCATGGAGGAGCTGACCACCGGCGGACGGATCATCCGCCCGGCCTACAAGGCACTCCCCAAGAACAAGCCGTATGTCAAGATCGAAGACCGTACTTAAACGGGCGGCGGCCTGCGTGCTTGCCTGCCTGACGGCGGGCGCATCCGGGGGCTGTTCGGCCGCGATCAATGTCGATCAGCTCCTGACCCCGCCGAAGCTCTCGGCACAGCAGGAGCAGATCTACCAGGCGCTCAAGGATACGACCGGATCGGATATCCGGCTCAAATACCCCAAGCGCGGCGCATATCTGTCGGCATTCATCCTGGCGGATCTGGACGGGGACAATGCAGAGGAGGCCATTGCCTTTTACGAGAACAATTCCTCGTCGCTGACCGACCCCGGCCTGCGGATCAATGTCCTCGACAGCATTGACGGCCAGTGGCAGTCCATCTGCGACCGCAGCGCGGAGGGAACGGAGATCGAAAAGGTCATCATTTCCCCGCTCGGCGCCTCGGATCGCGTCAATGTGATCGTGGGCTATTCGACCGCGAACCAGTCGGAGAAATCCCTGTGCGTGTATTCGTACAGCGACGACTACCTCGATCAGAAATTCTCCCACAGCTATGCGCTCTTTGATGTGGCGGACACCGGCAGCGGGAATGCGAATCCCGACCTGATCGTTCTGGGCGCCGATTCCTCCTCGGAGCAGGCGTCTGCGGCGGTGTACCGGCTCGAAGCCGATGACCGCTACCACGAATACAAGTACAGCTTCACCGACGATTATACCGATTACAACCAGCTCATCTACGGCCGGAATGCGCAGGGGGATGTCATGCTGTATGTGGATGCCGCGACCGGCACCGCCAATCTCCAGACCGAGATCCTGTGCATGGAGGATACCCGCCTGAGCAATATGCTCGAACGCTGCGGCCGCAAGGCAGAGAATACCGTGCGCCGCGCCGGTCTTGCGTGCGTGGACATCGACAATGACGGCACCCCGGAGATCCCCGTGCAGACGGTATTCCGCGGGTATGAGGCCGCAGCGGAATCCGAGCAGATGCGCCAGACGCGCTGGCTGCGGATGCGCGAGCCGGATGTGTATACGGAATATTACAGCTATTACAGCACCGGCGGCGGCTATGCCTTTCTGCTGCCGGAGGACTGGACGGACCGCGTGACCGTCCGCAATGACACCGCCTCCGGAGAGCTGCAATTCGTCGAATACAGCGGCGAATGGTCGGATGATCTGCCCGTGCTGCTGCGCATTTACATTTCCTATGACGAGGAGGATACCGCCGAGCATCTGGCTGACGGCTTCTCTTTGCTCCATACCAAGGGCACGGCCAGCTATCTGGTGCGTGCCGAACAGGAACAGACGCTTTCCCGGACACTCGGCACGCTGCTGCCGTGCTTCCGGTTCCTGAACTGATTATCTGCATAAGGAGGTCATGACTATGAAACGAATCCTGGTCTGTGAGGATGAGGATGTCATCCGCGACTGTGTCGTTATCAATCTCAAGCGCGCCGGCTACGATGTGGTCGATGTCAATTCCGGCGAGGCGGCACTCCAGAAATTCGAGGACGAGAACGGCAATTTCGACATTGTTCTCCTCGACATCATGATGCCCGGCATTGACGGCTTCACCGTCTGCAAGCGGCTGCGGGAAAAGAGCTCGACGCTCGGCATCATCATGCTCACCGCCCGCACGCAGGAAATGGACAAGGTATCGGGTCTGATGATCGGTGCGGATGATTACATCACCAAGCCCTTCTCCCTCTCGGAGCTGACGGCGCGTGTCGATGCGATCTACCGCCGCGTGTGCATGAGCTTCATCCATGACGATTCGAGCCCCGTGATCGAATCCGGCCCCTTCACCCTCAATCTCAAGAGCCGCACCGTCACCAAGAACGGCAAGCCCATTGACCTGACACAGGTGGAGTACCAGATCCTCGAATACTTCATGAACAACAAGAATACCGCGCTTGACCGCGCCTCCATTCTCGGGCATATCTGGGGCGAGAATTACTACGGCGACTACAAGATCGTCGATGTCAACATCCGCCGCATCCGCCTGAAGATCGAGGACGAGCCGTCGAATCCGCAGTATATCATCACCATCTGGGGCTACGGCTACAAGTGGAATGATAAAGCTTGACCTGCGCCGGCAGTCCGGCAAGCGCACGCTGCTGCGCCGCTGGATCGCCAATAACCTGGGCGTGCTGGTGCTCATCATTTTGGTCATGCTGCTGATCTTTGCCTATACCATCCGCAGCTTCTATTATGCGGGCGCAAGGCAGAAGCTCACCATGGAGCTCAACAGCATCGTCAACATTCTCTCGCGCTATGCGCAGGATACCGAAACGAATCTGGCACCGGAAATGCGTGCGACCTTCGAGAGCTTTTCCGCCAAGGACAAAATGGAGCTCATGGCCGTCAATGTCAAGGGGCGCGTTGTGCTGACCTCCTCGGGATTCTCCCCGTCATCCGATACCGCGCTTCCCGATTACGAGAATCTGCTCGGCGGCGGGGACGGCTACTGGATCGGCAAGGCGGAGAACAACGAGCGCATCATGGCGGTGTGCATGGACATTTCCGGCTTCTCGACCGAATACAGCGCCGTGCGCGTCGTCACCTCCCTGACGGAGATCGACCAGACCGTCACCACCATGATTTTAGCAGGCATCGTCGTCTGTGCAGCCATTCTGCTGCTGCTGGTCGTGACGGGCATCTATTTCGTCGGCTCCATCATCAAGCCGATCACCCAGCTCTCCGACACCGCCGCCAAGTATGCCAAGGGCGATTTTTCGACCCGTACCCGCTACGAAGGCAATGACGAGATCGGGGATCTGTGTACGGCCATTGACCACATGGCCGAGGAATTGTCCCACGCCGAGGAAATGAAGAACGAATTCATTTCCTCCGTCTCCCACGAGCTGCGCACGCCGCTGACGGCGATCAAGGGCTGGGCGGAGACGATCTACCTGGAGAATGACCCCGAGACCATCCACAAGGGCATGAATGTCATCATGGGCGAGGCGGATCGTCTGTCCCAGATGGTCGAGGAGCTGCTGGATTTCTCGCGGATGCAGTCCGGCCATTTCACCTTGCAGAAGGCCACGATGGATGTTCTGGCAGAGCTTGGCGATGCAGTCCTGATCTACATGGACAAGGCCGCCCGCGACAATATCCGCATTTCCTACGACGAGCCGGAAATGCTGCCGTTCGTCTACGGCGACAAGAACCGCATCCGGCAGGTATTCATCAATATCATTGACAATGCGATCAAGTATTCCGATCCCGGCGGCCAGGTGCATATCGAGGCCACCGAGCGGCAGGGCAATGTAGTCGTGAGCGTGTCCGACACCGGATGCGGCATCAAGGCAAGCGACCTGCCGAAGATCAAGGAAAAATTCTACAAGCCCAACCACACCCGCCGCGGCTCCGGCATCGGTCTTGCCGTGGCAGACGAGATCATTGCCGCGCACGGCGGCAGGCTCGACATTACCAGTGAGGAGGGTGTCGGCACGACCGTCACCATCACGCTGCCGCCGGAGCAGAAGCCGGAGGCCTGACACGAAAGGAGCTGCCCATGACCCCGTCACAGAACAGCACAGCGATCCTGCGCAGCTTTCTGGAGCATCTGACGCCGGAGGAACGGCACGATCCGCCAAGAGATGTGCAGCAGGAGATCGCTGCGCTGCTGGTGTGCATGCTCCGGGGCGATGCCATTGTGCGGACGTCCTTCGGGGAGTCTCTGACGAAGCTACGCCTTGTGCGGCAGCGCACAGTGGTCAACGGCAAGGAGATCGGGGAGCTGACCCGCCTGAGCCTTGTGATGTTCGACAGCAAGGAAACAGCGGAGCAGCACCATTACAAGAAAACCATGTCCATCCGTCTGCGGGAGCTGCTCACGGAGCTTGCGGACGGGGAGGCGGATTCGCTGCTGGTATTCTTCGGCATCGACCGGCTCTGGGACTATGAACTTACCAAGCGCATGGCAGCCGCCATACTGGAAGGGGAACAACCATGAGTGAAGAAATCAAGCAGGACGGGCAGTCCTGCGCATTCAGCCCGCATAAGAGCAAGATCGGCGGACAGGCGCTGATCGAGGGCGTCATGATGAAGGGCGCCTACAAGGGCGCGATGGCCTGCCGTCTGCCGGACGGCACCATTGATGTGGAGACATGGGATCTGAAGGGCGGCAAGGAAAAGCCCTGGTACCGGAGGATCCCGCTGATCCGCGGCGTCTATTCCTTCATCTTTTCGATGGTGGACGGCTACAAATGCCTGATGAAATCCGCCGAAAAGCAGATGACCGAGGAGGAAATTGCCGAGGAGGAGGAGAACCCTTCCAAGCTCGACAAGTGGCTCAATGACCATTTCACCGAAAAGACCGTGGAAGCGATCATGAGCGTGGTCATGGTGCTGAGCGTGGGCGTGGCACTCGCACTGTTCCTCTTCCTGCCGAAATGGATCGTGGGACTTGTCAAGCCCCTGTGCGTCAACCGGATCGTCCGCTCCTTCGCAGAGGGCGTGGTCAAGATCGTTGTGTTCATTGCGTACATGGCATTCATGGGCGTCATGAAGGAAACACGCCGCACCTACGAATACCACGGCGCCGAGCACAAGACGATCGCCTGCTTTGAAGCAGGCCTGCCGCTGACGGTCGAGAATGTCCGGAAGCAGGTACGGCTGCATCCGCGCTGCGGAACGAGCTTCATCTTCCTGACGCTGTTCATCTCCATTCTGGTGATGTGCCTGGTGCCGTTCACGGTGGTATGGCAGCGCTTCCTGTGCAGCTTCATTCTGCTGCCGGTCACGGTCGGGGTATCGTTTGAAGCGATCCAGTTTGCGGGACGCTCAAACAGCCTGTTCGCAAAGATCTTTTCGTGGCCGGGGCTCCAGCTCCAGCGCATCACGACGCGGGAGCCGGATGCAAGCCAGATCGAATGCGCCATTGCGGCGCTGACGCCCTGCATCCCGGAGAATATGGAGGATGACAATTGGTAATGGATACAAAGCCCCTGTATGATGAGCTGGTGAGCTATCTGCGCAGCCGGAGCATTCCGGATGCGGCGTTTGATGTGCGCTGCATGTGCGAGCAGGTGACGGGCAGGCGCCTGGAGCAGCTCATGACGGAGGGCATTCCGACGGAGGACGAGAATCCCCTGCGGAACATGGCGCAGCGGCGTGCCTTTGGCGAGCCGCTGCAATACATTCTGGGAGAATGGGAATTCTACGGAATGCGCATGTTCGTCGGCAGGGGTGTGCTGATCCCGCGTCCGGATACGGAAACGCTGGTCGATCTGGTGCTGCGCGAATACAAGGGAAGTCATTCCCTGCGCATCGCGGATCTGTGCACCGGCTCGGGCTGCATTGCGCTGGCGCTGCAAAAGCATCTGCCGGATGCAAATGTCACGGGCATTGAGCTGAGCGGGGAGGCGATTTCCTATGCAAGGCGTAATGTCGGAGAGCACGGGCTTCCGGTGACACTGGTGCAGGCCGATGTGCTCGATCCCGGCACCGCCGCAGGTTTTTCGGAGCTGGATGTTCTGGTGAGCAATCCGCCCTACCTGACGGACGAGGAAATGCAGCATCTCCAGAAGGAGATCCGGAGCGAGCCGGAAACGGCGCTGGCAGGCGGCAGGGACGGACTGGATTTCTACCGGCGCATCACGGCGCTGTGGAAGCATGCGCTGCGTCCCAGCGGCCGGATCGCCTATGAGACAGGCGAGCAGCAGGGCGCGGATGTATCGCGCATTCTTGCGGAAAACGGATTGACAGAGATCCGCGTTGTCAAGGATCTGGCCGGCCATGACAGGGTGGTCACGGGGATCCTTCCCGCGCAGACATTTCAGGAAACACAACCGGTAACGGATTAAGGAGGAAAAAACGATGGCAAAGGCGAAGAAGACCGAGGGAAAGAAGCCGCAGATGTATACCCCCCCGACAACCAAGGAAGAGAAGCAGAAGGCACTTGACCAGGCACTCAAGCTGATCGAGAAGACCTACGGTGCCGGCGCAGTCATGCGCCTGGGACAGCGTGAGAAGCTGGATGTGGATGTGATCTCCACCGGCTCCATGACGCTGGATCTGGCACTGGGTGTCGGCGGCGTGCCGCGCGGCAGAATCATTGAGCTGTACGGGCCGGAGAGCTCCGGTAAGACGACCGTTGCCCTGCATATTGTGGCAGAGGCGCAGAAGACCGGCGGCGTGGCGGCATTCATCGACGTTGAGCATGCGCTTGACCCGAAGTATGCCAAGGCGCTTGGCGTAGACACCGACAATCTGCTGGTATCGCAGCCGGATTCCGGTGAGCAGGCGCTGGAAATTGCAGAGCAGCTTGTGCGTTCGGGTGCGGTGGATGTGCTGGTCGTCGATTCCGTTGCCGCCATGACGACCCGCGCCGAGATCGACGGCGAAATGGGTGACAACCATGTCGGCCAGCTTGCCCGTCTGATGAGCCAGGCCATGCGCAAGCTGACCTCTGTCGTTTCCAAGACCGGATGCGTTGCCATCTTCATCAACCAGATCCGTGAGAAGATCGGCGTCATGTACGGCAATCCCGAGACGACCCCCGGCGGCCGTGCGCTGAAATTCTATGCCACCGTCCGCCTCGACGTCCGCAAGGGCGAGGTCATCAAGGAGGGCGGCGTGCCCATCGGCAACAAGATGCGTGTCAAGGTCGTCAAGAACAAGGTCGCACCGCCCTTCCGCGAGTGCGAATTCGAGAACATCTACGGCCACGGCATCAACCGTGACGGTGAGGTCGTGGATCTGGCCGTCGAGCTGGAAATTGTCAAGAAATCCGGCTCCTGGTTCAGCTACAACGGCATCAAGATCGGCCAGGGACGCGACAGCGTCAAGAAGAAGCTCGAGGAGGATGCAGCATTCCGCAAGGAGGTCGAGGCCAAGATCCTCGAACAGATCGACAAGATCGACCTGGCTGCCTCGGATGACGAGGATGACGAAGCCGCGGAAGCAGCCGCCGAGGCAGCCGCAGAGACCGGCGAGGAGCCGCCGGCTGTCAGCGGTGCAGTCTCCGTTTCCGGCAGCGAGGACATTGCGGCGGATGACGACTTCGAGGAATTCGATCCGACCGAATAATGGAGATCACGGAGATCACCCGGCAGAAAAGCTATTTCGAGGTGCATACAGAGTGCGCTGTCTATGAGATCGACGGCGCACTCCTCTCCCGTTATGACCTGCATGAGGGCACGGATGCGGAGGAAGCGCTGCTCGATGAGCTGCATGCGCAGTCGCGCTTTGGCAGGGCGCTTGCACGCGCCAATTACCTGCTCGATGCGCGGGAATATTCCTACGCGATGCTCTACCGCAAGCTGATGCAGACCTACCGCGATGCCCCTCTGGTCAAGCGGGTGCTGAAAAAGCTGATGGAGACCGGCAGCATCAATGACCGCCGGTATGCAGAGCATTTAGCGGAATACCTCATCGAACGCAAGCGCTACGGCATCTACCGGGCGCGGCAGGAGATGGCGGCAAAGGGACTGGAAAAATCCCTGATCGAAGATGCGCTTGAAGGCTATGACGAGACAGCACTGGAGAATCTGCCGGAGGTGCTGGAGAAGAAATACGGCCGGTACCTGACCGATCCGGACGACCGGAGGGCACAGGAGAAGGTCATTGCCGGAATGGCGCGGCTCGGCTACCATTACCGGGATGTGAAGAATGCCATTGCGGACTGGTTCGCAGACATGGAGGACTAATCATGCTCTTATTCATCCTGGCCGTGATCGCGGCGCTGTCCTGCTTTGCTGCGTGGCAGAGCGAGCAAAAGCGCAAACGCTGCAAGGCGGGCACATGGCACCGGGCGCAGCTTGTTGATTTTTCCTCCCACAAGGAAAAACGCGGCTCCGGTATGTACCGCACGACCGTCACGGTCAGTGAGCTGACGGTGATTCTGGCAGATGACCGGGAGGGCGTCCGCCGCACCGTGACCTCCGAGCGCCGGAGCGCAAAGCGCTACCGGGGACAGACGGAGATCGACATATTCCGCATCCCGGCAGAATACGGCGCCGGGTACTATGACCTGTTATTGAAAGAGGACATCCCCCGCCCGTGGGAAACGGCCGCGGCGCTGCTGGTCGGCGGGGTCTGTGTCGGGATGATCGTGATGCAGGTCGCGGTATGGCTGATATAATACCATTTCATAAGGAGTAACAGAACATGGCAATCAAAGTCGGTGTCGTATCCCTCGGATGCGACAAGAATCTTGTGGATTCCGAGCGTATGCTCAGAAAGCTCCGTTCACACGGCTATGAGCTGGTGACGGAATTTGGTGATTCGGATGTGGCCGTCGTCAATACCTGCGGCTTTATCCAGGCAGCAAAGGAGGAGGCCATCGAGACCATCCTCGAGATCGGCAAGCTCAAGGAGGAAGGCCGGGTGCAGAAGCTCATTCTGACCGGATGTCTGACCGAGCGCTACAAGGAGGAGGCCGCCAAGGAATTCCCCGAGGCTGACGCCGTGGTGGGCATCGGTGACAACAAGGACATTGTCGAGATCCTCGATCAGGTATTGCACGGGGAACGCATCGTGCGCTTCTCCCCGAAAACGGATGTGGAGATGACCGGCGAGCGCATCATTTCGACGCTGCCCTTCTTCTCGTATCTGAAAATTGCCGAGGGCTGCTCGAATCGCTGCACCTACTGCGCGATCCCGATGATCCGCGGCAAATTCCGCTCCGTCCCGATGGAGGACGTATTGCAGGAAGCCCGGTGGCTTGCGCAGTCGGGCGTTACGGAGCTGAATATCATTGCGCAGGATGTGACCCGCTACGGCGAGGATCTCTACGGCGAGAGCCGCCTGCCGGAGCTTTTGCATGCACTATGTCAGATCGAAGGGCTCCGCTGGATCCGGCTGCTCTACTGCTATCCGGAGCGCATCACCGACAAGCTCATCGAGACGATGGCGCAGGAGGAGAAGATCGTCAAGTACATCGACATGCCCATCCAGCACTGCAATAACGAGATCTTAAAGCGCATGAACCGCCCGTCCACCAAGGAAAAGCTCTATGATGTCATCCGCAGGCTCCGCGCTGCCATGCCGGACATTGTGCTGCGAACCACCCTCATTACCGGCTTCCCCGGGGAAACGCAGGCGCAGTTCGAGGAGCTTTGCCAGTTTGTGCAGGACATCGGATTCACACGGCTCGGCTGCTTTGCCTATTCGCAGGAGGACGGCACGGCGGCAGGCGCCTTCCCGGATCAGATCGACGAGGAGGAGCGTGCGCACCGTGCGGATGTGATCATGGAACAGCAGATGCAGATTTCCTATGATTATAATGCCCGTCAGATGGGCACCATAAAGGAAGCCGTGGTCGAGGGCTTCGACAAATGGGCGGAATGCTACTTCGGCAGAACCGCCGCCGATGCGCCGGATATTGACGGCAAGGTGTTCTTCTCCTCGGAGCGTCAGCTTCAGGTCGGGGACTATGTGAACATCCGCATCACCGATATGCTCGATTATGATCTGCTGGGGGAGGTTGTGGAATGAATCTGCCGAACAAGCTGACACTCATGCGCATCGTACTGGTGCCGGTATTTATGCTGTGCATCTATCTTGCATTCCCGTTCCATTACACGGCGGCGCTGCTGGTGTTTGCGGCAGCCTCCGTTACGGATGCACTTGACGGCAAGATCGCACGGAAATACAACCTCATTACCACCTTCGGCAAGTTTGCCGATCCCCTTGCCGACAAGATCCTTGTCCTTGCGGCATTTGCGGCGATGGCGGATCTTCCGGAGACCGGCGGCATTGCGATCCCGGTCAACGGTATTGTCATCACGATCATTGCGGCACGGGAATTCATGGTTTCCGGCCTGCGTCTTGTCACCGCGGAAAAGGGCGTGGTCGTGGCAGCCGGCATCTGGGGCAAGCTGAAAACCGCATTCACCATGGTCACACAGGTCGTGATCCTGCTGTGGATGGCGGTCACGGAATTTGTCTCCGTTTCCGGCTCCGGCGCGGTCTACTGGATCTTCTTCATTCTGGTCTGGATCTCGGTGCTGCTCACGATCATTTCGGGCGGTGTCTACCTCAAGGGGTATGCGAAGTATATTGAGACGAAATAAGCGCACAGATGAATGCAGAGGTACATTTCCTCTGCATTCTTTTCACTTTCCTCTTGCATTTTGTATACAGATGTGGTATACTAAGAGTGGAAACCTGTTCCCAGAAGTATACTTATTGTAATATAGGAGGAAAATATCATGGGATTTCTTGATAAACTCGGCGCCAATCTCACCAATGCCGGGAGAACTGTCTCCCAGAGTGCAAAGAATTTCAGCGAGAGCAGCGCACTCCAGAAGGAAATGAACGCCGAAAAGCGCAATATCCAGCAGAAATTCAGTGAGATCGGCGAGCTGTACTATGAGAAGTTCAATATGGATCCCGGTGCGGATTTCTTTGAGCAGATGGAATCCATTTCCGCTTCCCAGAGACGGATCGAGGAGATCCAGCAGGAGATCACCGAGGTACAGGCACGCCGGGCAGAGCTGGTGCCGATCCCGGAGAGTGCGCCCCGCCTGAGCGCCGTGCGCCCGTCGGCAATGGTCTGCATGCAGTGCGGCCAGACCTATGACCCGACCAAGATCTACTGCGAGAACTGCGGCCAGAAGCTCACGCCCCAGTATCCCACCGCAGCCGCCGCTGCCCTTGCACCGGATCAGACGGCGCGTGATGTGAAATCCGTCGGCGGCAGACCCACCGAGATCCCCGCTTCCTTCATTGAGGAGACCGAGCGCACCGAGGCAAAGCCTGCCCCCGAAGCCCCCAAGCCCGCTGCACCGGAAGCCCCGAAGGCAGATGCCCCCGTCAATGAAGCATCCAATACCGATGCACCGGAGACCCCGGCAGGCTTCTGCACCAACTGCGGCGCACAGGCGCCCAAGGATTCCCGCTTCTGCCCGCTGTGCGGCCACAAGCTCTGATATTCATGAATTCTTCACAAATTTATCTTGCAAAGTTTATAGCAAAATGGTATAATTAAAAGATCGAAGCATGATAAAACGTTTCATATTCTACAGGAAAGGACAGGCCGGCACCAGACGGCAGTGAACCAGTATGTCATCCAAGCACCCGCATATCGCAGTCATTGTATCCACGCTTGATGAGGAATACCAGAGCGGCATTCTCAGCGGCATCCGGCAGTATGCATTTGCCAACAGCATTTGTCTGGAGCATTTCGTCGCCTTCGGCAATATCGGCAGCGATATCCGGCACGATACCGGCGAATACAACATCTTCAACCTGACCAATTTCAGCCGTTTCGACGGTGTCATTCTGGTCATCAATACCATTCAGTTTGCCGATGCCCTCGAGCATGTCCTGGAACGTGTGCGGGCTGCCCGGATCCCGGCGGTCTGCATTGACAAGGAAGTGCCGGATCTGTATTCCATCGGCATCGACAATGAAGCCGCCATGCGGGATATGGTCGAGCACTTCATCGAGCATCACGGCTTTACCCGGATCAATTACGTCTCCGGCCCCTCGGACAATATCGAAGCCCTGCAGCGCCTTCGCGCTTACCGGAGCGTACTGGAAAGCCACGGCATCCCTGTCGAGGAGGATCGCATCTACCACGGACATTTCCTCTCGAAGGACGGTGCCGCCGCAGTCCAGAAGTTCCTCGATTCTAAGGAGGGACTTCCGGAGGCCATCGTCTGTGCGAATGACAATATGGCCATTTCCGCTGTCAATGCGCTGATGCACCGGGGCTACCGTGTGCCGGAGGACATCTGCGTTTCCGGCTTTGACAATACCTATAATGCGAGCAATTACGCACCGGCCATCACCTCCGTGGAGCGGCCGCTTGAGCGTGTCGGACAGCTTGCCTGCAAGAAGATCATGCAGCATCTGCGCGGCGAGGAGCAGCCGCGTGCCGTCGTAATGGAAACGCGCTGCCGCTTTTCGCAGTCCTGCGGATGCAACGAGGTGCCGGTGATGGAATCCTCGGAATTCCGCAAGCACAATTTCTCGGTGCTCGAATCCTTCAATACCGATGCCTCCCTCAACAGCCGTCTGGCATCCGCACTGGCGGAATCCGACAGCCTGGAGGAATTCACACAGAATCTGGCACGGTTCATTCCGGAATTCGGATGCAGGGAATTCTACCTGTGTCTGTGCGAGAGCTGGAAGCAGGGCATTCTGGCGGAGGAATCGGAGGAAAAATACCTCATGCATATCCTGGCGCCGAACAGCTATGTCGTCAACGGCTACGGCGAGCGCATTCTGGTGCCGCTGGCATGGAAAAACGGCGAACTGCTGCATCTTTCAGATTTCAATGTGCAGGAAATGCTGCCGGGACTGTTTGACGAGGACAATCCGCCGGGGAATTATTATTTCGTACCCCTGCATTTCCGCGAGCGGGCGACGGGCTACATCGTGATGAAGGACACGAATTTTCCGACGGCCAGCAAGCTCTTCCACAATGCCATCATGGACATTGCCAACAGCCTCGAGAGCGTGCGCAAGCTGATCTGTCTTGACCGCGTGACGCAGAAGCTCGGGAAGCTGTACACCGTCGATTCCCTGGCGAATATCAACAACCGCAACGGCTTCCGGATCGCGACGCAGCAGCTCTACAGCTATTGCATCGAAACAAGAAAGCCCGTCATGCTGATGTTCCTGGACATGGACGGTCTGAAATACATCAACGACACCTTCGGTCACAAGGCAGGCGACGCGGCCATTGCTTCGATGGCGGAGGTACTGCGGACGGCATGCAGCAGCGGAGAAGTCTGCTGCCGGTTCGGCGGAGATGAATTCATCATTTTTGCGGCCGATTATTCCGAGGAACGCGCCAAGGAATTGTCGGAGCGCATTTTGCAGCTTCTCACGGAGATGAATGCCGAAAAGCAGTTCCCGTTCACGCTGCAGACCTCGCTGGGCTATCACATTGCAGTACCGGAGCCGGGCGTCAACCTGTTCCAGCTCGTGACGATCGCAGACAACATCATGTATGCAGCCAAAAAGAAAAAAAAGACCTCACGCTACCTCAAGCATACCCCGCCGCCGGGGGGTAGCGCGGGAACCGTTTCCTAACGGATGCACGAACATCGTGCCGGCGTCGGGGGAATACTGACCATATCACAAAAGGCTCCCGGAGAGAATCCGGGAGCCTTGATTTCTGGGAAGAAGGCGGCTTACCGCACCGTCAGCTCTTCCAGAATGAATTCGGTTTTCAGTTCAGCCGCGCTCTGTGCATAGCCCTCGGCATTGTAATTGACATACAGGATCGTTTCGTAGGTCGTGCCGGCATCGTCGGTGTACCAGTATTTGTACGCCTCCTGCAAGCCGTCGGCGTCATACATCCGGCGCAGCGGCAGGAAGCCGAGATGTCCCTGCACATGGGCGGGGGTCATATCCGTCATGATCTCCGCCGGATCGACATGCCCGCGCAGCTTTGCCCCGTGGCCGAAGCGTTCAAGCTGCCGGTAATCGTAATAGGTAACGCTTGTCAGGGTACTGTTGACCGATTCGCAGAAGATCACCCACTGCGGCAGCGTCACGCCGTCCGCTTCAACGGATTTCGGGCTTTCAAAGACATACGGCACCCCGCCCGAAGCGCGGTTGACGCAGGCGTAGGCAGAACCGGTCGTGAATTCGACCCTTGCCGCATCTGCCGCCGTTTCCATGCTCATGCCGATCTGTTCACCGAGCTTCTGTGCATAGCGTCTGCCGTTGTTGCGGATGCGCTTGCCTGCCAGCGTGATGCACAGCATCAGAATAAGCATGCCGGTCACCGCCAGCAATGCCACCGCCCGCGGCGCCATTTTCCGGCGCTGTATGTTTTTCTTTGCCATGCAAACGACCTCCTTTTATAATGGGGGGAACCCGCCGCTGGTGGGCTTGCCGCAACGCTCCTCGCAAGCTCGTTCGCTTATGCGTCAAGGGCGGCGGTTTTCCCCCCATACCCCCCTTATCAATGGGGGAACCCGCCGCTGGTGGGCTTGCCGCAACGCTCCTCGCGAGCTCGTTCGCTTATGCGCCAAGGGCGGCGGTTTCCCCCCATACCCCCTTATCATCCGCCGCAGGGGACGGATGCGTGGTTCACTGATCCAGGGAAATCACGCCCTGACTGAGCATCTCCTGTGCAGCAAGCATCACGGAAATGCGGCCGCTTCTCCAGCTGATGCCGCCCTGCATCCACGCCGCAAAGGGCGCACGCATGGGGCCGTCTGCGGAAAGCTCAATGGAGGCACCGTTCGTGAAGGCGCCTGCCGCCATGATGACCGGATCGGTATACCCCGGCATATCCCACGGCTCCGGGGTGACATACGCATCCACCGGGGAACCCTTCTGAATGCCCTGGCAGAATGCCACCAGTCCCTCCGGCGTGCCAAGCGTGACGGCCGTGACAATGTCCCCGCGCTTTGCATCCGGCCCCGGTGAGCAGGAAAAGCCCAGCATGGTGAAGAGCTGCGATGCGAATACAGCCGTTTTCAGCGCATTTGCGACAATATCCGGCGCCATGAAAAGCCCCTGGAACAGCTCCCGGTTCATGCCCAGCGTGCAGCCGACCTCTTTGCCGAGTCCCACGCAGGTCAGCCGGTACGCGCAAAGCTCCACCAGATCTGCCCGCCCCGCGATATAGCCGCCTGTCCGGGCAATGCCGCCGCCGGCATTCTTGATCATCGAGCCGATCAGCAGATCTGCGCCGACTGCCGCAGGCTCCCTCGTTTCCACAAATTCACCGTAGCAGTTGTCGCACATCACGATGCTTTCCGGCGATACCGCCCGCACCGTGTCAATGACCTGTGCGATCTCATCAACAGTGAATGCCTCCCGCAGCGCATACCCGCGGGAACGCTGGATATAGGCGACCTTTGCGCCCCGGACTGCCTCCCGGATCGCCGGAAGATCGGGCTTGCCGTCTGCATTCAGCTCTACGATTCTGTACTTCACGCCGAAATCCGTCAGGGAGCCGTCCCCGGGATTCCCGCCGATGCCGATGACCTCATGCAGCGTATCATACGGCGTCCCCGTGACAAATACGATCGTATCCCCGGGACGCAGCACGCCGAAAAGCGCCACGCTCAGCGCATGGGTACCGGAAACGAAATTATGCCGTACCAGCGCATCCTCCGTGCCAAGCACCTGCGCCCAGACCTTGTCGAGCACATCGCGCCCCATATCGCCGTAGCCGTAGCCGGTCGAAGCACCGAAGCAGCTTTCGCTCACCTTCCCGTCGGCAAAGGCATGCAGCACCTTGGCGGCATTGTATCTTGCTGTCTGCTCGATCCCGGCAAAAGCATCCGCACAGGCGCTTTCCGCTTCATCGGCCAGACGCAGGATCCTTTCATCTATCGCAAAAAAATCACGAATGTCCATTGTCCAACAACCCCTTTGTGATCTGATCGGCTGCATCCTCCGTGCGTTCGAGGACATATTCCTCCTCCAGCACCCGGAAGCCGATTTCCCGGTAAAAGCTCTCCCGGATGTCAAGCGCATACAGCACCGCCGTTTTCCCGAACTGCGCCAGGAACAGCGCCAGCCAGCGCAGGAAGATCCGTGCATGTCCCAGCCCCCGCGCTTCCGGAAGCGTTGCGACCTGCCCGACAAGCACATGATCGTCAATGTCGAACATGATCGTGGCAGTCGTGCTGCCCTTGTAGGTCATGACATGGGAGACTCCGTGCCGGCAGCGGTGGGAGGTATCCGTCAGCCAGAGCCCGTAATCCTGGAGATTCGGGAATCCTGCCTGGAGAATACGATAGACCTCCTCAAGGGAGGGATTGAATTCCACGAATTCCTCCGCGCTCTGCGCCTCCGGGTCGGGCATGAGCTGGAAGGTCGTCCGGTGGAGGGAGGCATATTCCGGGAGCATGCCGCTCAGCAGTCCGCGCACCGGTTCATTGCATTCGACGCGGAAGGGCGCATGCATCCGGATGAAGAGCGCCAGATCCTCCGCCTCCTCCTCATCGGCGCCGACAATGAGGATCGTGCTGTTGAAGCACAGCAAAATCCCGTCCGCGCCCACGGAATAGAACTGGCAGAACGGATAGTCCAGCCCGTAGGCCTTATACATGGAATACATCTTGCGCCCGCGCCAGGTTTTGCGCAGGGCGTAGGTATTCAGGTCGCATTCCTTGGTGATGAGCTTGATCATAGTCTGTTTCCTTAATAGAGAGTTTCGGGAATGATCCCGTCCGGGAAGAGCTCCGGCTTTCTGAGGACGGAATCTGCCTGTGTGATCTCCCGGATGACCCTGCACGGGCTGCCTGCCGCGACAACGCCGGCGGGAACGGAGCGCGTGACCACGCTGCCCGCGCCGATGACGCTGCCCCTGCCGATGGTGACGCCGCCGCAGACCTTGACATTGCCGGCGAGCCACACACCGTCCTCAATGGTAATGGGTGCGCCGTATTCGAGGTCGTACAGCGAGCCGTCCTCCCGCGTATGCATCCGCCTTTCCTCTGCAAGGAGGGGATGCAGGGGCGTGAGAATGGAGCACCCCGGCCCGATAAAGACGTCATTTCCGATGGTGACGGGGCAGGTGTCGAGGATGGTGAGATTGAAATTGGCAAAGCACCGGTCACCGATCGTCGTGAATTCGCCGTAATCGACATACAGCGGCGAGGAAATGTACGTTCCCTTGCCGATATGCCCGAAGAGCCGGTGCAGAAGGGAAGACCGCTGCGCCTCCTCATCCTCGAAGGTATTGTTGAATTGCTGCCAGAGCTTGTGTGCCCGGGTGCGTTTCCGGGTGAGTGTTTCGTCTGCGGGATCGTACAGCATCCCGGCCAGCATTTTTTCCTGTTCCGTCATGCCTGTTCTCCGATCGTATGCAGAACCTCCAACATTTGTGCCGCAAGCGCTGCGCTCTGTTCGATGTCGCTGATCTGTGCGACCGTATAGGGTGCATGCAGGTAGCGGCAGGGAATGGAAATTGCCATTGTCTGCACGCCGCCGCGGGATATATGCACCGATCCGGCATCATTGCCGCCGGCGATCCGCGTCTTGGTCTGGCAGGGAATGCCCATTTCCTGCGCTTTCCGGAATGCAGCACGGTACAGCGCCTTGTCATAGATCGTGCGTCTGTCCATGAAGGACACCACCGGCCCTCCGCCGAGGCGGCACACGGCAGCGCCGCCGGAAACGCCGTCGAGATCGGCAGCCGTCGTGGTTTCCAGGATCAGCGCGGCATCGGGATCAATTGTATATGCCGCCGCCTGCGACCCGCGCAGCCCGATCTCCTCCTGTACGAAGAAGGCAAACCAGGTATCATACGCAATTTCCCCGCGCAGCATCTCCAGCATGGCCGCGCAGCCGAACCGGTCGTCAATGGCCTTGGAAGCGACTCTGCCGCCGCCAAGCTCCGTCCATTCGCTGTAATAGCACACGCTGTCACCCGGCAGGATATGCAGGTCGATCGTCGCATCCCTGTCCTTTGTGCCGACATCCACGGTCAGCAGCTTCTTGTCCGGTTTTTCGTCGCGCTGCTTGGCGGAGAGATTGTGAACCGGCTCCGCCCCGATCACGCCGAGGTAAGGCGCATGCGTTTCCCCTTCCATCGCGGGGATCTGTACGGCGCGGCCGATGACCACATCCGGCTCAATGCCGCCGACCGGCTCCACGGACAGCCTGCCGTCCGGCAGAATGTCGGTGACGATCAGCCCCACCTCATCCATATGCGCACCGATGAGCACCGTGCGCTTTGCGGGGGCTTTTCCTTTTTTATGGACAAGCAGATTCCCGAGGGGATCTGTCCGGCATTCGAGAATGTCCGGGCATGCTTCGATCTCTTCGATGAGAAA